>NZ_JBEOVJ010000013.1:0-144081 GCF_040295435.1 Streptomyces sp. NPDC002809 | reverse complement strand
GTCCAGGTGGTCGAGCAGTGCGGTCAGATCGGAGACGTACCCCACCCGGCTGTAGTCGTCCGCCCGGTCCGAGTCGCCGTGGCCGCGCTGATCGGCCGGTTACTCCCCGCCCTTTTGCACAAATGAGCGAACGAAGTCCTCGGCGTTCGCCTCCAGGACATCGTCGATCTCGTCGAGGACGTCGTCGACGTCGTCGCTCAGCTTCTCCTGTCGCTCCTTGAGGTCCTCGGAGCCCTGCGCATCCTGCGCCTGCTCCTCGGCCTCTTCGGTGGAGCGCGTCGCCTTCTGCTGTCCGCCGCCGGTGTCCTTGGTCGCCATATAGCTCACCCCGCTCGGTTCGAAGCACTTGATCAGACCCTACCTACGGGGTCCGACATTGGCCCGGTACTTGTCTCAACGTCCGGAGGTCATCGGAATGATTCCCAGTCGGCGGCCCTTTCAGCCGCCCGAGAGCACCCGGACCAGCTCTTCCGCCGTACGGCAGCGGTCCAGGAGTGCCTTGACGTGGTCGCGGGTGCCCCGCAGCGGCTCCATGGTGGGAACCCGCTGGAGGGAGTCGTGGCCCGGCACGTCGAAGATGACCGAATCCCAGGAGGCCGCGGCGACGTCGTCCGCGTACTGCTCCAGACAGCGACCGCGGAAATACGCTCTGGTGTCCTCCGGAGGCGCTGTACGGGCCTTCTCGACCTCGTTCTCGTCCAGGAGGCGCTTCATCCTGCCGCGGGCCACCAGACGGTTGTAGAGGCCCTTCTCGGCCCGTACGTCGGCGTACTGCAGGTCCACCAGGTGCAGGCGGGCCGCGTCCCAGTCCAGGTTGTCGCGACGGCGGTAGCCCTCCATGAGCTCCCGCTTGGCGATCCAGTCCAGCTCACGGGACAGACTCATCGGGTCGTTCTCCAGCCGGTTGAGCGTGTCCTCCCAGCGGATCAGGATGTCCTTGGTCTGCTCGTCGGCGTCCGCGCCGTACCGTTCCTCCACGTACTTCCGGCCCAGCTCGAAGTACTCCATCTGGAGCTGGACAGCGGTGAGTGTCCGGCCGCTGCGCAGAGTGATCAGCTGCTGGAGGTCCGGGTCGTGGGAGACCTGGTGCAGGGTGCGCACCGGCTGGTCGACGGCCAGGTCGACGTTGATGAAGCCGTCCTCGATCATGGAGAGGACCAGCGAGGTGGTGCCCAGCTTGAGGTAGGTGGAGATCTCCGAGAGGTTCGCGTCTCCGATGATCACGTGGAGCCGGCGGTACTTCTCGGCGTCGGAGTGGGGCTCGTCGCGTGTGTTGATGATCGGGCGCTTGAGGGTGGTCTCCAGGCCGACCTCGACCTCGAAGTAGTCGGCGCGCTGGCTGATCTGGAAGCCGTGCTCGTGTCCGTCCTGGCCGATGCCGACCCGTCCGGCGCCGGTGACGACCTGGCGCGAGACGAAGAACGGCGTCAGATGGCGCACGATGTCGGAGAACGGGGTCTCGCGCTTCATCAGGTAGTTCTCGTGCGTCCCGTACGAGGCGCCCTTGTTGTCGGTGTTGTTCTTGTAGAGGTGGATCGGCTGGGCGCCCGGGAGCTGGGCCGCGCGCTCGGCGGCCTCGGCCATGATGCGTTCGCCGGCCTTGTCCCACAGGACCGCGTCCCTGGGATTGGTGATCTCCGGCGAGCTGTACTCGGGGTGCGCGTGGTCGACGTACAGCCGCGCCCCGTTGGTGAGGATGACATTGGCCAGGCCGATGTCCTCGTCGGTGAGCTGGCTGGAGTCGGCGGTCTCACGGGCGAGGTCGAAGCCTCGCGCGTCGCGCAGCGGATTCTCCTCCTCGAAGTCCCAGCGGGCACGGCGCGCCCGGTGCATCGCCGCCGCGTAGGCGTTGACGATCTGGGACGAGGTGAGCATGGCATTGGCGTTGGGGTGGCCGGGCACGGAGATCCCGTACTCGGTCTCGATGCCCATTACTCGCCGTACGGTCATGCGGCCCTCCTTGCCCGGCGGCGCTCCCTTCCGGGGCGGCGCTCAAGTACCGCTGCTTTTCCGGTGCGCGCGGTTCGCCCGTTCCCGCACTGCGCGACCGGGCGGTACGCCAGAGCCTAGAGCGCCTCTGTGCCGGTGGGGAGATCAATTACGTCATTACTGCGGTGTCGTGGGAGCTGTCCGGAAAGCAACCGGCTGCGGATGCCCGGCCGGGCATCCGCAGCCGGTCCGCGTTCTAGAGGTACTGCCCGGTATTCGCCACCGTGTCGATGGAACGACCGGTGTCCGCGCCCTGCTTTCCGGTGACGAGTGTGCGGATGAAGACGATCCGCTCACCCTTCTTGCCGGAGATCCTGGCCCAGTCGTCCGGGTTGGTGGTGTTCGGCAGGTCCTCGTTCTCCTTGAACTCGTCCACGCAGGCCTGGAGGAGGTGGGAGACGCGCAGGCCCTTCTGGCCCTGCTCGAGGAATGCCTTGATGGCCATCTTCTTGGCCCGGTCGACGATGTTCTGGATCATCGCGCCGGAGTTGAAGTCCTTGAAGTAGAGGACTTCCTTGTCGCCGTTGGCGTACGTGACCTCGAGGAAGCGGTTCTCCTCGGACTCGGTGTACATCCGCTCGACGACCGACTGGATCATGGCGTGAGCCGCGGCCTCCTTGGAGCCGGTGTGCTCGGCCAGATCGTCCGCGTGCAGGGGCAGCGAGGGCGTGAGGTACTTCGCGAAGATGTCCTTCGCGGCCTCTGCGTCCGGACGCTCGATCTTGATCTTCACATCGAGTCGGCCGGGTCGCAGGATCGCGGGGTCGATCATGTCCTCGCGGTTGGAGGCGCCGATGACGATGACGTTCTCCAGGCCCTCGACGCCGTCGATCTCGGCGAGCAGCTGGGGGACGATGGTGTTCTCCACGTCCGAGCTGACGCCCGATCCCCGGGTGCGGAAGAGGGACTCCATCTCGTCGAAGAAGACGATGACGGGGGTACCCTCACTCGCCTTCTCACGGGCACGCTGGAAGACCAGGCGGATATGCCGCTCGGTCTCACCGACGTACTTGTTGAGGAGCTCCGGACCCTTGATGTTGAGGAAGTAGCTCTTCCCGGCCGGCTGGCCGGTGACTTCGGCGACCTTCTTGGCAAGGGAGTTGGCGACGGCCTTGGCGATGAGTGTCTTGCCGCAGCCGGGCGGACCGTAGAGCAGGATGCCCTTCGGCGGCCGCAGCTCGTGCTCCTTGAAGAGGTCCGGGTGAAGGTAGGGGAGCTCGACCGCGTCCCGGATGAGCTCGATCTGGTCGCCCAGTCCACCGATCTTGTTGTAGTCGATGTCCGGGACTTCTTCGAGGACGAGCTCTTCGACCTCGCTCTTGGGGACGACTTCGTAGACGTAGCCGGACCTGGGTTCGAGCAGCAGGGCGTCGCCGGGGCGGATGGTGATGTCCAGCAACGGCTCGGCGAGCCGCACCACCCGTTCCTCGTCGGTGTGCCCGACCACCAGGGCGCGTTCGCCGTCCTCAAGGATCTCCTTGAGGGTGACGATGTCCCCGGCCCGCTCGAATTCCATGGCGTCGACCACGTTGAGCGCTTCGTTGAGCATGACCTCCTGACCGCGCCGGAGGTCCCCGAGCTCGACGCTGGGGCTGACGTTCACCCGGAGCTTGCGGCCCCCGGTGAAGATGTCACAGGTGCCGTCCTCGTTGGCCTGCAGGAACACACCGAAGCCGGCCGGTGGCTGCGCGAGCCGGTCGACCTCTTCCTTGAGGGCCACGATCTGGTCGCGGGCCTCGCGGAGTGTGGCGGCGAGCCGCTCGTTCTGTGCGGACACGCCTGCAAGGTTGGTCTGGAACTCGACGATCCGCTCTTCGAGAATCCTCGTATGCCGCGGAGAGTCGGCGAGCTTACGTCGCAGGACGGCGATTTCCTGCTCAAGATAGGCGACCTGGCCGGCTGGGTCATCGGACCCTCGCCCGGGCCGGATGCCGCGGTTGATGTCGTCGTCGTGGGCTGCCACGGTCCTCACCTCCTCCAAGGGGAGCTGGACGCTTCCTGACCCTACCTGGGTGGGTGATGATTGAAACCCCTAGATCACAAAGACTGCGGGGCGTGTCCGATCTTCACCCTTGCGCCCTCTCCCTCGTGTCAGGTGAATACCCACCCTTCAACCTTCGAAAGCGGCCGGTTGTATCGTCGAAGTGTTCAACACCCTTCAGGGCTGGCTTTTTTTGGTTCGGATACGCAGGAACGGCAGGAGAAATGACCGTGCAGCAGGACGCTCCCACCGGTGGCGAGACGCAGGACCTGGAGGTCTGGATCGACCAGGACCTCTGCACGGGGGACGGCATCTGTGTGCAGTACGCCCCTGAGGTCTTCGAGCTGGACATCGACGGCCTCGCGTATGTGAAGAGCGATCAGGACGAGCTGCTCCAGGACAAGGGCGCGACCACGCCTGTCCCGCTGCCGATCCTTCAGGACGTGGTCGACTCGGCCAAGGAGTGCCCGGGCGACTGCATCCATGTACGGCGCGTTTCGGACAGGGTCGAGGTCTTCGGGCCCGAGGCCGCCTGACCGCGGTCCCGGACGGACAGGATCACGCCGGGTGACGGTCAGACGCCGGCGCCGGCGGGGTCCTCCGGCTGACTGCTTCGCGTGAAGGCGCCGTTCCGCCACTGCCAGGTGGCCTTCTCCTGCTCGTCGGGGCAGCAGGAGGGAACCGAGGGCGAGGAGTAGCCGAAGAGCGTGGCGGAGATGATGCCGTCACGCACCGCGAAGTCACCCACGCTGAGCTTCTGGGCGGGGTCCACCAGGGTCGCGACGATCCGTGGTGCGGCCCCGCTTCCCTGTGTGAGGACGTAGACGCCGCTGGGCGGGGTTCCCGATCCGGCCGCGCAGTGGACCACCGCGACGGTTTCCGGACGGCCGTCGCCGTCGAGGTCGCCGGGGGCTTCCTTGGCCACGGTGTGGTCCGCCCCGCCGCATTCCAGGGGGAAGTCCGCACGGGCCGGGTCGGGGGCGGCTACGGGTGCCGCTCCGTGCTGCGCCACGGTGCGGTGCGGGGTGGTGGAGGCCGAGGCGCTCGCGTCGGGCTGGAGCAGACCGGCTGCCGCGACGACGGCGGCCATGGCTGCCGCGGTGGCGAGCCAGTGGATCGGCCTGGTGCCGGTGTGCGCGAGGTCCGGGAGCGCGGAGGTCTGCACGCGGGATGTCTCCTGTGGTTCCTGTGGTGCGGGATGCCGGAAATGGCGGTGCCCTCGGCGGGACGTCTGCGGCGGGATGAGGGTGGCCAGCATCGTGCCACACCTCACACGGCAGTGGAACGGTGGGGTCGCCGCGATCCCGTTCCCGGTCCGTCCGCCGCACTCGGGCAACGGAAAGGCGCCGCCGCCGAGTTCCCGGGTCGGTCCGGGAACTCGGCGGCGGCGCCGGCATGCCGGGGCGCGCGGCGAAGGCCGCGCCCCTGGTTCAGTCGCGGGCGGAGCCGCTCTGGCTGCCCGGGCCGGTGTAGTCCTCGCCGTAGGCGCCCTTGGAGGGGCGGCGGCGGCGCGGCGGGGCCTGGACTCCGTCGGCCAGCCGGCGGGCGGTGACGAGGAATCCGGTGTGGCCGATCATGCGGTGGTCCGGGCGGACGGCGAGACCCTCGACGTGCCAGTTCCGGATCATCGACTCCCAGGGCTGCGGTTCGGCGAAGCAGCCGATCTCGCGGATGGACTCGACCGTCCGCGAGAGCTGGGTGGTGGTCGCGACGTACGCGCAGAGGATGCCGCCGGGGACGAGCGCCTTGGAGACGACGTCCAGGCACTCCCAGGGCGCGAGCATGTCCAGGACGACGCGGTCCACGTCGGTTTCCGTGAGGTTGTCCTGGAGGTCGCCGACGGTGAGCTGCCACGCGGGGTGCGGGCTGCCGAAGTAGCGCTCGACGTTCTGCTGGGCGATCTCGGCGAAGTCCTCGCGGCGCTCGTAGGAGTGCAGCATGCCGTGCTCGCCGATGGCGCGGAGCAGGAACGTGGAGAGTGCGCCGGATCCGACGCCGGCTTCCACGACGCGGGCGCCGGGGAAGATGTCGCCGAAGGCCAGGATCTGACCCGCGTCCTTGGGGTAGACCACGGCGGCGCCGCGGGGCATGGACAGGACGTAATCGGGGAGCAGGGGGCGCAGCGCAAGGTAGACGACGTTCCCCGTGGTACGGACAACACTGCCCTCGGGAGCACCGATCAGCTCGTCGTGCGAGAAAGAACCCTTGTGGGTGTGGAAGTTCTTTCCGGCTTCGAGCGTGAAGGTGTAGTGGCGTCCCTTGGGATCCGTGAGCTGGACCTGGTCCCCGACCTTGAAGGGCCCACGTCGGCGGGCGGCACCGGTCGGTTCAGACATGTGACCAGCGTACCGGTGTTTCCCGGGGCTCCGACCGCCTGTCCGGGCACGGCCGACGGGCTCGGGTGACCTCTCAGGCGGCGGGGCGGGCCATGGCGGCCACGAACGCACGCTCGACGTCGGCGGTGGACAGCACGCCGTAGATCTCACCGGTGTCCTCGACGACGAGGTACTCGGTGGCGGGGCTGGCCTTGAGCCGGTCCAGGAGGGCCTCGCCCGCGAGTTCGGCGGAGACCTTCATGCCGTCGGTGAGGTCCTGGGCGAGACCGCTGACGGCGACCCAGGGGCGACGGTGTTCGGGGACCGCGACGATGGCGGTCTCCCGGACGACGGCCGTGGGTTCGCCGGTCGCGTCGACGACGACGAGGGCGCGGGCGCCCGCCTCGTTGGCCCGGCGCAGGGCCTCGGAGAGCGGGGTGTCGGCCTCGACCGGGACGGCTCGCCGGGTGAGGGTGCGGGCCTGCAGGTCGGGAAGGTGCTCGCGGAGCCGGGCCATGCGCAGGCTGTTGCCCGCACCGGTCCAGATGATGGCGGCGAGGATCGCGGCGAGCAGGGCGTCGGTGACGGTGTCCATGCCGCTGATGTCGCGGTCGCCGGCCCCGAGGGCACCGGTGTGGGTGAGCAGGGGCAGACCGATGAGGGTGATGACGGCGAGGGCGCGGCCCACCCAGGCGGCGGCGACGGTGCCGCTCATCGGGCGGCCGGTGATCTTCCACACGACGGCGCGGAGCATCCGGCCGCCGTCGAGCGGGAGACCGGGCAGGAGGTTGAACGCGGCGACGATGAGGTTGGAGATCATCAGCCCGCCGAGCAGCACGCCGGGCACGGTGCCGGCTTCGACGAACTTCATCGGCACGTAGAAGACGCCCGCGAGGACGAGGGAGAGCAGCGGGCCGACGAAGGCGAGAACGAATTCGCGGCCGGGGGTCTCGGATTCCTTCTCGATCTCGGAGACGCCGCCGAAGAACTGGAGCTGGATGCGGCGGACCGGGAGTTTGTAGCGCAGGGCGACGACCGTGTGCGCGAGTTCGTGGACGAGCACGGAGGCGTAGAACGCGATCGCGAAGAAGAGGGCGACCAGGTAGCGCGCCGCGCCCAGCTCGGGCAGCACGCGGTCGAGCTGGCCGCCGAAGACCCAGGTGATCAGGGCTGCCACGACGAACCAGCTGGGTGCTACGTAGACGGGCACTCCGAAGGGGCGGCCCATGAGGATGCCGCCTCCGGGCTCTTCCCCGCGTCCCGGTGTGCCCTTGTCCGGGCCGTCGCCGGGGGCCTTGCCCCCTGCGCCGGGCTGCGGCCGCCCGCTGTTGCCGCTCTCGTCCACGAGGTCCCTTCGGTCGGTGCCGCTTTCGGCACGATCATGCAGTGTTCGAGGGTCTGTGGTCGATGGTATGCCGATTGGTGTCAGTGGCGGGTCGTAGGGTCTTCGTCATGACCTCAGTACCGCGGCCGCCCCAGCCGCCCTCGTCCCTTTCGCCGTCGCGGGCGAGCGATTTCATGCAGTGCCCCCTGCTGTACCGCTTCCGTGTCATCGACAAGCTGCCGCAGAAGCCCAGTGAGGCGGCTACCCGGGGCACGCTGGTGCATGCGGTGCTGGAGCGGCTCTTCGACAATCCCGCGGCGGAGCGCACGCCGGACCGGGCCACGTCGCTGATCCCGGCCCAGTGGGACCGGCTGCTGGAGTCGAAGCCGGAGCTGTCGGAGCTGTTCGCCGAGGATCCGGAGGGCGAGCGGCTCGCGAAGTGGCTGTCGGAGGCGGAGCGGCTGGTGGAGCGCTGGTTCTCGCTGGAGGATCCGACGCGCCTGGAGCCGGCCGAGCGGGAGATGTTCGTCGAGACCGAGCTGGATTCGGGGCTGCGGCTGCGCGGGGTGATCGACCGGATCGACGTGGCACCCACGGGCGAGGTCCGGATCGTGGACTACAAGACGGGAAAGGCGCCGCGTCCGGAGTACGCGGAGGGCGCGCTGTTCCAGATGAAGTTCTACGCACTGGTGATCTGGCGGCTCAAGGGTGTGGTGCCGCGCCGGCTCCAGCTGGTCTACCTCGGCAGCGGCGACGTGATGACGTACGACCCGGTGGTGGCCGACCTGGAGCGGGTGGAGCGCAAGCTGCTGGCGCTGTGGGACGCGATCTCACTGGCCACGGAGACGGGTGAGTGGCGGCCCCGGCCGACGAAGCTGTGCGGCTGGTGCGATCACCAGGCACTCTGTCCCGAATTCGGCGGGACTCCCCCGATCTATCCGCTGTCGGTGCGGCCGGCGGAACCGACGCAGGATGTCCAGGGCAGAATGGACCCGGTCCGGGCTGAGGCCGGCCGGCCTGAGGCCCTTGAAGGACATTGAGGAGATCCCGTGGCAATCCGCGTCCTACTGGTCGACGACCAACCGCTGCTGCGCACCGGCTTCCGGATGATCCTGGAGGCGGAGGGCGATCTCGCGGTGGTGGGCGAGGCCGGTGACGGCCTCCAGGCCCTCGATCAGGTGCGCGCGCTGCAGCCCGACGTGGTGCTGATGGACATCCGGATGCCGCGGATGGACGGTGTCGAGGCGACGCGTCAGATCACAGGTCCGGGCCGGGACGGCCCGGCGAAGGTGCTGGTGCTGACCACGTTCGACCTCGACGAGTACGTGGTGGAGGCGCTCCGCGCCGGCGCCAGCGGCTTCCTGCTGAAGGACGCCCCGGCCAATGAGCTGGTGCAGGCGATCCGGGTGGTCGCCGGCGGCGAGGCGATGCTGGCCCCGAGCATCACGCGCCGGCTGCTCGACAAGTACGCGGACCATCTGCCGTCCGGCGAGGAGCAGGTGCCGGACACTCTGCACACGCTCACGGACCGTGAGGTGGAGGTCCTCAAGCTGGTGGCACGCGGCTTGTCGAACGCGGAGATCGCCGCCGATCTGTTCGTCAGCGAGACCACGGTCAAGACGCATGTGGGGCATGTGCTGACGAAGCTGGGGCTGCGCGACCGGGTGCAGGCCGCGGTGTACGCGTACGAGAGCGGGCTGGTGCGCCCCGGCGCCCAGTGACCCGGTGAGGGGTAGGCGGCCCGGGGCGGCGTGGCGTCGGTTCAGCCGGTACCGCTGCCGAGCTCCCAGAGGTGGATGTCGGCGGACGAGGTGACCGCCCATTCGACACCGGTGAGGCCTTCGCGGGAGGCGACGTACTGCTTGCCCTGCCAGAGGGGAAGGACGGGGACGTCCTCGGCGACGATGTCCTGGAGCTGCTGGAAGGTCTTGGCGGTGACACTGCGGTCGGCCTCGCGGCGGGATTCCGGGATGAGTGACTTCTGGGCCGCGGCCGACCGGTAGGGCGAGTTGAGGAAGTTGTCCTTGTCCAGGAACGGCGCCGTGTAGTTGTCCGGGTCCGGGAAGTCGGGGAACCAGCCCATGCCGTACACGGCGTAGTCGCCGCGCACCTCGGCGGGACGGTACTTCGCCCAGGGGGTGCCCTTGACGGTGACGTCGAAGAGTCCGGTGCCGTTGAGCTGCCGTTTCAGCGTCTCGAACTCGTCGGCCGTGGCCTCGCCGTAGTAGTCGCTCGTGTAGTTCAGGGTGAACCTCACCGGGGTGTCGATCCCGGCGCGCTTCAGGATGGCGGCGGCCTTGGCGGCGCTGGGCTCGCCGTACTTGTTGAAGAACGAGTTCGTGTGGCCGGTGATGCTGGACGGGATCAGTGAGTACAGCGGCTCGGCCGTGGTGCCGTACACCTCGCTCGCGATTTCACCGCGATCGATGATCTGGGCCATGGCCTGGCGGACCGCCTTGTTCTTCACGGCGGGGTCCTTGGTGTCGAAGCCGAGGTACCGGATGGCGAGGCCGGGCATCTCGGTGAGCTTGATGCCGTCCTTGGGGTGCTCCAGCATCTGCTGGGCCTGCTTCGGCGCCATGGTGCGCGTCATCATGTCGATCTTCTTGTCGTCGAGCGCCTTTCCCATGGCGGTGGCATCGGGGAAGGAATCCAGTTCGACCTTCTCGTTCAGCACCTTGAGGTCCCCCTTGTAGCGGGGGTTCCTGGTGAAGACGACCTTCTCCACGCGGCCGTTCCTCACTTCCGGCTTCATGGTGTAGGGACCCGATCCGTCCACCTGAAATCCGCTGCGCGGCGTGGTCGCCGGGTATTTGTCGCGCTGGACTATTCCGGCGGACGGTGTCGCGAGTTTGTACGGGAACGTCGCGTCCGAAGTCCGGAGGTGGAATATGACCTCGCGTTCGCCCTTGGTCTCCACGGTGTCGATGTTGTTGAGCAGCGCCACCGGACCGTTCGCGGATTTGATCCGGATCACGCGGTCGATGGAGTACTTGACGTCCTCGGCCGTGACCGGGCTGCCGTTCGCGAACGTCAGCCCGCCGCGCAGCCTGCAGCGATAGCTCTCGTTCGCCATGTCGGTGAAGCGGCAGCTCTCGGCGGCCTCCGGCTCCGGCTGGCCGCCGCTGCGCGGGATGTGCATCAGCGTCTGCACCGTCTGCCGCAGTACGTTCCAGACGCCCGCCTCGTAGCCGATGGCGGGGTCGAGAGGCGCGGGGGCGTCCTTGGAGGCGACGAACTGGTCCGTGGTGCCGACCACAATGGCGCTGTTGCCATCGCCCCCGCCGTCCGACACGCCGCAGGCGGCGAGTACGGGGGCGAGCAGGCCGACGACGGCCGGCAGCACCAGAGTCTTGCGGTTCATCGTGCGCGTTCTCCCTCGTACGGTCATGGAGAAAACGACATTAGTAGGCGCGGTCGCCATTGCCGGACCGGTACCGAGCCACAGTCGGTCGGGGCAACCGGAAATCAACGGCAAGTCGATTCCCTGCTCCGGGAATGATTCGTACACGCATTCATCAATCGGGACACTTGGGCGCACCCGGCGGACACCGCGGCAGATTCCAGAGACTCTTCGATCACCGAATGAGTGATGAGGGTCACGCGGTGGACGGCTTTGCGAATTGACATGCACTCGCCTTATCGACACCGGGGTGCGACACAAAACTCACGGTCGCACGCGAGAGCTTTTCCATTCATTCACAGAAATACTCTCGGTGCGCAGATCACCGCATTCCAGTGACCAGGCCCCTGAGAAATGCGAGATCGACTTCTTCGAGCGAACCGACGACCACCCGGCCGTCGGCCGGCGCGATCGGCGACACGGACGGTACGGCGACCACCCGGCACCCCGCGGCCTCCGCGGCGGCCACCCCGGTCGCGGTGTCCTCGATGACGGCACAGAGCCGGGGATCGGCCCCGAAACCGCTCGCGGCCGTGAGATAGGGCTCCGGGTGGGGCTTCGTACGGGTGACCTCGTCGCCCGCCACGGTGAGCGCGAAGTGGTGACGGCCCACCGACTCCAGGACCCGGTCGATGATGCGCCGGTGCGAGGCGGAGACGAGGGCGGTGGGGATCTCGTGTCTGGCCAGCTCCGCCAGCAGCCGCGCGGCGCCCGGCATCAGCGGCACTCCGTCGGCGATGCGCTTTTCGAAACGGTCGTTGAGCAGCACGGTCAGTTCGTCGAGGGTGACGTCCGCACCGGTGACGTCCATGAGGTACCCGGCGCTGCGCGTCATCGGGCCGCCGACGACCACGTCCTTCCACGCCTCGTCCAGCCGGTGCCCCAGATCCGCGAAGACCGACACCTCGGCATCCCACCAGAAGCCCTCGGTGTCGACCAGGGTGCCGTCCATGTCGAGAAAGACGGCCTGCAGGGCGGCACCCTCGGCCGTACGGGTCAGGGACACGGGGATCGTACTGGTCATCCGGCACACCTTCCATGAGGGACGAGAAGGCCGGCCGCCTTTCCCGGAGGGAGGGCGACCGGCCTGCACTGGACCGACCAGTGTACGACTCGTGCTGCTACCGCGCGCTGAACGGCTCCTTACCGCGCGTTGAAGTACTTCGCTTCGGGGTGGTGGATGACGATCGCGTCGGTGGACTGCTCGGGGTGGAGCTGGAACTCCTCCGACAGGTGGACCCCGATCCGCTCCGGCTGAAGCAGGTCGGCGATCTTCGCCCGGTCCTCCAGGTCCGGGCACGCACCGTAACCGAGGGAGAAGCGCGCGCCCCGGTACTTGAGCGCGAACATGTCCTCGACGTCGGCGGGGTCGTCGCCCGCGAAGCCGAGCTCGGAGCGGACCCGGGCGTGCCAGTACTCGGCGAGGGCCTCGGCGAGCTGGACGGACAGTCCGTGCAGCTCCAGGTAGTCGCGGTAGGAGTTGGCCTCGAAGAGCTTGGCGGTCTCGCCGCCGATCCTCGAGCCGACGGTGACCACCTGGAGGCCGATGACGTCCGTCTCGCCGGACTCCTCGGGACGGAAGAAGTCCGCGAGGCACAGGCGGCGGCCGCGGCGCTGGCGCGGGAAGGTGAAGCGGGTGCGCTCGGAGCCGTCCTCGTGGAGCAGGATCAGATCGTCGCCCTTGGAGACGCAGGGGTAGTAGCCGTAGACGACGGCCGCTTCGAGGAGGTTCTCGGTGTGGAGCTTGTCGAGCCAGCCGCGCAGGTGCGGACGGCCCTCGGTCTCGACCAGTTCCTCGTAAGTCGGTCCGTCGCCGGCGCGGGCCTGCTTGAGGCCCCACTGGCCCTTGAAGAGGGCGCCCTCGTCGAGCCAGGAGGCGTACTCCTTGAGCTGGATGCCCTTGACGACCCTGCTCCCCCAGAACGGCGGGGTGGGGACGGGGTTGTCGACGGCGACGTCGGAGCGGACGCCCTCCTCCGGCTCCTCGGCCTCCGGCACGGCCGTGTCGCGCTTGGGCACACGGCGCTGCTTGAGCTCGGGGAGGGCGGCACCCGGGACGCCGCGCTTGACCCCGATGAGCGCGTCCATCAGGCGCAGCCCCTCGAAGGCGTCGCGGGCGTAGCGCACCTCGCCCTCGTAGATCTCGTGCAGGTCCTGCTCCACGTAGGCCCGGGTGAGGGCCGCGCCGCCGAGGATGACCGGGTATTCGGCCGCCAGCTTGCGCTGGTTGAGCTCCTGGAGGTTCTCCTTCATGATCACGGTGGACTTGACCAGGAGACCGGACATCCCGATGACGTCCGCCTTGTGCTCGTCAGCGGCTTCCAGGATCGCGGAGACGGGCTGCTTGATGCCGATGTTGACGACGTTGTAGCCGTTGTTGGACAGGATGATGTCGACGAGGTTCTTGCCGATGTCGTGGACGTCGCCGCGGACGGTGGCCAGGACGATGGTGCCCTTGCCCTCCGCGTCGGACTTCTCCATGTGCGGCTCCAGATGGGCCACCGCGGACTTCATGACCTCGGCCGACTGGAGCACGAACGGCAGCTGCATCTGGCCGGAGCCGAAGAGCTCGCCGACGACCTTCATGCCTTCCAGCAGGGTGTCGTTGACGATGTCGAGAGCGGGACGGGTCTGCAGGGCCTCGTCGAGGTCGGCCTCAAGCCCCTTCTTCTCGCCGTCGATGATCCGGCGCTGGAGGCGCTCGTCGAGCGGCAGTGCGAGGAGTTCCTCGGCCTTGCCCTCCTTCATCGACTTCATGTTGACGCCCTCGAAGAGCTCCATGAGCCTCTGCAGGGGGTCGTAGCCCTCGGCGCGGCGGTCGTGGATCAGGTCGTGGGCGACCTTGACCTGCTCCTCCTCCAGCCGGGCGATGGGCAGGATCTTCGAGGCGTGCACGATGGCGGAGTCGAGACCGGCCTTCACGCACTCGTCGAGGAAGACGGAGTTCAGGACGACGCGGGCCGCCGGGTTCAGGCCGAAGGAGATGTTGGAGAGGCCCAGCGTGGTCTGGACGTCGGGGTGGCGCTTCTTCAGCTCGCGAATGGCCTCGATGGTGGCGATGCCGTCCTTGCGGGACTCCTCCTGCCCGGTACAGATCGTGAAGGTGAGGCAGTCGATGAGGATGTCCGACTCGCTGATGCCCCAGTTGCCGGTCAGGTCCTCGATGAGCCGCTCCGCGATGGCGACCTTGTGCTCGACGGTGCGGGCCTGGCCCTCCTCGTCGATGGTCAGCGCGATCAGCGCGGCGCCGTGCTCGGCGGCCAGCTGGGTGACCTTGACGAACCGCGACTCGGGGCCGTCGCCGTCCTCGTAGTTCACGGAGTTGAGGACCGCGCGCCCGCCGAGCTTCTCCAGTCCGGCACGCAGCACGGGCAGCTCGGTGGAGTCCAGCACGATCGGCAGGGTGGAGGCCGTGGCGAACCGTCCGGCCAGCTCCTTCATGTCGGCGACACCGTCACGGCCGACGTAGTCGACGCAGAGGTCGAGCATGTGCGCGCCCTCGCGGATCTGGTCGCGGGCCATCTCGACGCAGTCGTCCCAGCGGGCCTCCAGCATGGCCTCGCGGAACTTCTTCGACCCGTTGGCGTTCGTACGCTCGCCGATCGCGAGGTACGAGGTGTCCTGGCGGAACGGCACGGTCTGGTAGAGGGAGGCCGCGCCGGGCTCGGGTCGCGGGTCGCGGACCGCGGGGGTGAGGTCGCGGGCCCGCTCGACGACCTGGCGCAGATGCTCGGGCGTCGTCCCGCAGCAGCCGCCGATCAGGGAGAGGCCGTAGTCGGTCACGAAGGCTTCCTGCGCGTCCGCCAGCCCCTCGGGGTCGAGCGGGAAGTGCGCGCCGTCCTTGGTCAGCACGGGCAGGCCCGCGTTCGGCATGCACATCAGCGGTGTACGGGAGTGCCGGGCCAGATAGCGCAGGTGCTCGCTCATCTCGGCCGGGCCCGTCGAGCAGTTCAGCCCGATCAGGTCGATGCCCAGCGGCTCCAGGGCGGTCAGCGCGGCGCCGATCTCGGAGCCGAGCAGCATGACGCCGGTCGTCTCGAAGGCGAGCGAGCAGATCAGCGGCACGTCGACGCCCAGGGCGTCCATCGCCCGGCGCGCGCCGATGAGGCTGGACTTGGTCTGCAGCAGGTCCTGCGTGGTCTCCACGATCAGGGCGTCCGAGCCGCCGGCGAGCAGGCCCTCGGCATTCTGCTGGTAGCCGTCCCGCAGCACGTCGTACGCGATGTGGCCGAGCGACGGCAGCTTGGTGCCGGGACCCACCGAGCCGAGGACCCAGCGCTGGCGGCCGTCCTTCGCTCCGAACTCGTCGGCGACCTCGCGGGCGATGCGGGCGCCCGCCTCGGACAGTTCGAAGATCCGGTCGGCGATCTCGTACTCGTTGGCCGCCGAGTGGTTCGCGCCGAAGGTGTTCGTCTCCACGCAGTCCACCCCGACCGCGAAGTACTCCTCGTGCACGGAGCGCACGATGTCGGGGCGCGTGAGGTTCAGGATCTCGTTGCAGCCTTCGAGGTTCTCGAAGTCCTCCAGCGTGGGGTCCTGTGCCTGGAGCATGGTGCCCATGGCACCGTCGGCCACCACGACTCGGGTGGCGAGCGCCTCGCGGAGGGCTGCGGCTCGGTTCCGGCTGTCGGCGGAAGGGGTCGGCGACGAGGCCATGGATGTACTCCCTGGGATGCGACGGCTGTCGGCTTTGCGGCTTCGGCGGAAGGCGCACCCGGCCAGGGTAGCCGGGCGGCGTCCCGAGACGTCACTCTGTCCCACGAATCGGACGGCATGCCGTTCAGCGGCTGTCCGGGCTGTCGGAGTGCCGCAGAATTCTCTTGCGACCGAGCATGGGTCGGCATCGACCGATAGTGTTCAGCATTGTCGAACCAAGGTGGAGGAGTACGGCGCGATGGCCAAGAACATCCAGTCGCTCGAGCGGGCGGCCGCGATGCTGCGTCTCCTGGCGGGCGGCGAGCGACGGCTGGGGCTGTCCGACATCGCCTCCGCCCTGGGCCTGGCCAAGGGCACCGCACACGGCATCCTTCGCACGCTCCAGCACGAGGGCTTCGTCGAGCAGGACGAGGCGTCCGGCCGCTACCAGCTGGGGGCCGAGCTGCTCCGCCTGGGCAACAGCTATCTGGACGTCCACGAGCTGCGGGCCCGCGCGCTGGTCTGGACGGACGACCTGGCCCGCTCCAGCGGCGAGAGCACCCACCTCGGCGTCCTGCACCAGAAGGGCGTCCTGATCGTCCACCACGTCTTCCGGCCCGACGACAGCCGTCAGGTGCTGGAGGTCGGAGCCATGCAGCCGTTGCACTCCACGGCCCTGGGCAAGGTCCTGGCGGCCTACGACCCGGTGGCCCACACCGAGGCCCTGGAGTGCGAGCGGCAGCCCTTCACGCCCCGCACCGTCACCGATCCGGAGGAGTTCGAGTCGATGCTCGAACTGATCCGCGCGCGGGGCTGGGCGGCCGACATGGAGGAGACCTGGGAAGGAGTGGCCGCGGTGGCCGCCCCGATCCACGACCGGCGCCGGATGCCGGTGGGAGCCGTGGCCGTGACCGGTGCGGTGGAACGGGTGTGCGCGGACGGCGAGCTGCGTCCCGAGCTGGTGGCGGCGGTACGGGACTGCGCCCGCGCGGTCTCCCGGGATCTGGGCGCCAGGCGCTTCTGAGCACCCTGCGGGATCATCGGTAACGATCGAGTTATAGAACACACAACCCTTGACGCCTCGTTCGCCTGGGAGAAACACTGCCGTTCACCGGTCGGCATTGTCGAACAGCTAACGGAAACAAGCGTTAGGGTGTGACAGTGCCAAGGCCGGCAAGCCCCCACACGAGGGCGGCGGACCACCGGAGGGACCCGGGGTTCGGCTTACCTGGACGAAGGACAAAGGAGTCGCGGGTGTCCAGCTCCGACATCTTCATCGGCGAGACCATCGGTACCGCCGTACTCATCCTGCTCGGTGGCGGTGTCTGTGCCGCCGTCACGCTGAAGCGCTCGAAGGCACGGAACGCCGGCTGGCTCGCCATCACCTTCGGGTGGGGCTTCGCGGTGCTGACGGGCGCGTACATGGTCGGCGGCGTGTCCGGAGCGCATCTCAACCCGGCTGTCACCCTCGGTCTGGCGATCGAGGGCGGCACCAAGTGGAGCGACGTTCCGCTGTATCTGGTCTCCCAGCTGTTCGGCGCGATGATCGGCGCGGCGCTGGTCTGGCTGGCCTACTACGGACAGTTCCGGGCCCATCTCACCGATCCGGAGATCCTGAGCGCCCATACGGGTGAGGAGGGCATGGTCGACAAGGCCGCGGCCCCCAAGGCCGGACCGGTGCTCGGCATCTTCTCCACGGGTCCCGAGATCCGCAACGCCGTGCAGAACGTCGTCACCGAGGTCATCGCCACGGTCGTGCTGGTCCTGGCGATCCTCACCCAGGGCCTCAACGCCGACGGCAACGGCCTCGGCACGCTCGGCGCACTGATCACCGCGCTGGTGGTGGTCTCCATCGGCCTCTCGCTCGGCGGCCCGACGGGCTACGCAATCAACCCGGTTCGCGACCTCGGTCCGCGTATCGTGCACGCGCTGCTTCCGCTGCCGAACAAGGGCGGATCCGACTGGGGTTACGCCTGGATCCCGGTCGTCGGACCGCTCATCGGCGGCGCGCTCGCGGGCGGGCTCTACAACCTCGCCTTCGCGTGAGCCGCAGGGCCCAGAGCCGTCACCCCCAAGACCACACAGACTTCCGGGAGCACACCGTGACCGACGCACACACCACCGGCACCCACGGCACCGGGCCGTTCATCGCGGCCATCGACCAGGGCACCACCTCCAGCCGCTGCATCGTCTTCGACAAGGACGGCCGGATCGTCTCGGTCGACCAGAAGGAGCACGAGCAGATCTTCCCGAAGCCGGGCTGGGTCGAGCACAACGCGACCGAGATCTGGGAGAACGTCCAGGAGGTCGTGGCGAGCGCCATCGTCAAGGCCGGCATCACCTCCGCCGATGTGAAGGCGATCGGCATCACCAACCAGCGCGAGACCACGCTGCTCTGGGACAAGCACACCGGTGAGCCCGTCCACAACGCCCTCGTCTGGCAGGACACCCGCACCGACGCGCTCTGCAGGGAGCTCGGCCGCAACGTGGGCCAGGACCGCTTCCGCCGCGAGACCGGGCTGCCGCTCGCCTCGTACTTCGCCGGGCCCAAGGTCCGCTGGCTGCTCGACAACGTCGAGGGACTGCGCGAGCGCGCCGAGCGCGGCGACATCCTCTTCGGCACCATGGACTCCTGGGTCATCTGGAACCTGACCGGCGGCACCGAAGGCGGTGTCCACGTCACCGACGTCACCAACGCCTCGCGCACGCTCCTGATGAACCTGCACTCCATGACGTGGGACGACAAGATCCTCACCTCCATGGACATCCCGGCGGCCCTGCTGCCCGAGATCCGGTCCTCGGCCGAGGTGTACGGCAACGCCAAGGGCGGCGTGCTCGACGGCGTGCCGGTCGCCTCCGCGCTCGGTGACCAGCAGGCCGCGCTGTTCGGCCAGACGTGTTTCGCCGAGGGCGAGGCCAAGTCGACGTACGGCACCGGCACCTTCATGCTGATGAACACCGGCGAGACGCCCGTCAACTCCTACAACGGGCTGCTGACCACGGTCGGATACCAGATCGGCGACCAGAAGCCGGTCTACGCCCTGGAGGGCTCGATCGCCGTCACCGGTTCGCTGGTGCAGTGGATGCGCGACCAGATGGGCCTGATCCAGTCCGCGGCCGAGATCGAGACCCTGGCCTCGTCGGTCGAGGACAACGGCGGCGCGTACTTCGTACCGGCCTTCTCCGGCCTGTTCGCCCCGTACTGGCGCCCCGACGCCCGCGGTGTCATCGCCGGTCTCACCCGCTACGTCACCAAGGCGCACATCGCCCGTGCCGTGCTGGAAGCCACCGCCTGGCAGACCCGCGAGATCAGCGACGCCATGACCAAGGACTCCGGCGTCGAGCTGACCGCGCTCAAGGTCGACGGCGGAATGACCTCCAACAACCTGCTGATGCAGACGCTCGCCGACTTCCTGGACGCCCCCGTGGTGCGCCCGATGGTCGCCGAGACCACCTGCCTCGGCGCCGCCTATGCCGCCGGCCTGGCCGTCGGCTTCTGGCCCGACACCGACGCGCTGCGCGCCAACTGGCGCCGGGCCGCCGAGTGGACCCCCCGCATGGACGCGGACACCCGCGACCGCGAGTACAAGAGCTGGCTCAAGGCCGTGGAACGGACCATGGGCTGGATCGAAGACGAGGAGTAGACAACATGACCACCCTGCAGAGCGTCCCCGCCCTCGGGACGCATCCGGCCTCCGGCTCCCTTCCGAGCCGTGCCGAGACCCGGGAGCAGCTTTCCAAGGCGACGTACGACCTCCTGGTGATCGGTGGCGGCATTCTGGGCATCTCCACCGCCTGGCACGCCGCGCAGTCCGGGCTGCGGGTGGCCCTGGTGGACGCCGGCGACTTCGCCGGCGCCACCTCCTCCGCCTCCTCCAAGCTGCTCCACGGCGGTCTGCGCTACCTGCAGACCGGCGCGGTGAAGCTGGTCGCGGAGAACCACTTCGAGCGCCGTGCGGTATCGCGTCAGGTGGCCCCGCACCTGGCCAACCCGCTCACCTTCTACCTCCCCGTCTACAAGGGCGGGCCGCACGGTGCGGCCAAGCTCGGCGCGGGCGTGTTCGCGTACTCGGCGCTGTCCGCCTTCGGTGACGGCGTCGGCCATGTGATCAGCCCGGCGAAGGCGCAGCGCGATGTGCCCGAGCTGCGTACGGACAACCTGAAGGCCGTCGCGGTGTACGGCGACGACCAGATGAACGACGCGCGGATGGCGCTGATGACGGTCCGCGCGGCCGTCGAGGCGGGGGCGACCGTCCTCAACCACGCGGCGGTGACCGGGCTGCGGTTCACCAGGGGCCGGGTGACGGGCGCCGACCTGGAGGACCGCACGGACGGCACCGAGTTCGGCGTCACCGCACGGCTGGTGCTGAACGCCACGGGCCCGTGGGTCGACCACCTGCGGAAGCTGGAGGACCCGGACGCGGCCCCGTCGATACGTCTGTCCAAGGGCGCGCACCTGGTGCTCAGGCGCACCCGTCCCTGGAAGGCCGCGCTGGCCACGCCGATCGACAAGTACCGCATCACCTTCGCCCTGCCATGGGAGGACATGCTGCTGCTCGGCACGACGGACGAGGAGTACGAGGGCGACCCGGCGGACGTCGCGGTGACCGAGCAGGACACCGCGCAGATCCTGGACGAGGCGGCGTTCTCGATCAAGGACCAGCAGCTGTCGCGCGATCTGATCACGTACTCCTTCGCCGGGCTGCGGGTGCTGCCGGGCGGGCCAGGTGACACCTCCAAGGCCAAGCGCGAGACGGTCGTGACCGAGGGCCGCGGCGGGATGCTGTCGGTCGCGGGCGGCAAGTGGACGACGTTCCGCCACATCGGCCGTACGGTGATGAACAAGCTGGCCGCGCTCCCCGGGCACCCCCTGGCCGAGGACATGGAGCCGATGGCCAGGCTGCCGAAGAAGCTGCCCCTGCCGGGGATCGCCAACCCTAACGCGGTCGCCCACCGCCTCCTGATCGACGGCGGCACACCCGGTCCGCGGATGTCCGCAGACACGGCACGGCACCTGGCCACGCACTACGGTTCACTGTCTTTCGACATCGCCCGGCTGGCCAACGAGAACCCGGAGCTCGCGAAGCGCATCCACCCGGACGCGCCGGAGATCTGGGCTCAGGTCGCCTACGCGCGGGACCACGAGTGGGCCGAGACCGCGGACGACGTGCTGCGGCGCCGGACCACGCTGACGATCCGGGGTCTGGCGACGGACGAGATCCGGGCGGGTGTCGAGTCGTTGCTCGGCGACCGCAAGAACTGACGCACACACGGACGGGGGCGGCATCCGGGCGGACGCCGCCCCCGTCCGTGTGTGCCGATTCACGTGGGGCCGTTTCGGACTCTGCCGTACGGAACCGGGCGTATCGGCACGGCATTGCCGGACAGTCGTCGCACAGGTCGGCCCGAAGAGCGCACCGGCCGCCTCCGGAGACGCATAATGGGGCGATACATCGGATGTCTGGAGGTCGCCCATGGCTGTCACTGACGAGGCCATCGAGAAGATCAAGGGAATGATCGTCTCGGGTGCGCTACGGCCCGGCGATCGTCTCCCCAAGGAGAGCGAACTCGCCGCGGAGCTCGGCCTGTCCCGCAACTCGCTGCGGGAGGCGGTACGCGCGCTGTCGCTGATCCGCATTCTCGATGTGCGCCAGGGCGACGGCACGTATGTCACCAGTCTCGACCCGCAGCTGCTGCTGGAGGCGCTGAGCTTCGTCGTGGACTTCCACCGGGACGACACGGTGCTGGAGTTCCTGGCGGTGCGCCGGATCCTGGAGCCGGCCGCGACCGCGATGGCGGCGAGCCGGATCAGTGAGGAGCAGCTGGACGTGCTGAGCGCCCAGCTGGACGCGCTGGGCGAGCGCCCCTCGGTCGAGGAGCTGGTGGCCTGCGATCTGGAGTTCCACCGCGGCATCGTGCAGTCGTCCGGCAACTCGGTGCTCTGCTCGCTGCTCGACGGCCTCTCGGGTCCGACGACCCGGGCGCGGGTCTGGCGCGGGCTGACCCAGGAGGACGCGGTGAGCCGCACGCTCCACGAGCACCGGGCGATCGTCTCGGCGCTGCGGGACCGCGACGCGGAGGCCGCGCGGGCGTGGGCGACGGTGCATGTGGCGAGCGTGGAGCAGTGGCTGCGCTCGACGCTGTGACCCCGGGGCTGTGACCCGGACCCCGGTCCTCGGACGCCGGACGGGCTTGAAACAGCCGGTCCGGCGTCCGAGGACCGAGAGGTTCAGTCCTGCTTCTCGCCGCTCGCGAAGCGGGAGATGACCAGGGCGACGATGATGATGGCGCCGTTGAGGAACTGGTTCCACAGCGCCGGGACGCCGCCGAGCGTCATCACGTTGACCACCAGCTGCAGTGTCAGTACGCCGGTCAGCGCACCGAACAGCGTGCCGCGTCCGCCCTTGAGACTGATGCCGCCGATCACGGCCGCGGCGAACACCTGGAAGATCCAGCCGTTGCCCTGGGTCGCGGCGACCGCCCCGTAGTGGCCGGTGTAGAGGATGCCCGCGAACGCGGCCAGCAGACCGCCGATGGCGAGCACGATCCAGGTGACCCGGTCGACGCGGATACCGGCGGCGCGTGCCGCTTCCGGGTTGCCGCCGATCGCGTACAGCGAGCGTCCGTGGCGCAGCCAGGCCAGGGCCGCCCCGCCGATCGCGAAGAGGAGCAGGCAGATCCAGACCGCGGCCGGCGCACCGAACCACGAGGTCTTGCCGAGGTAGCGGAAGGACTCCGGGACGTCGGTGATGGACTTGCCCTCGGTGATGCCGATGTGGAGGCCCCGCAGCATCGTCAGCATGCCGAGTGTGGCGATGAAGCCGTTGACCCGCAGTTTCAGCATCAGGAAGCCGTTGACGGCGCCGATGACGAGTCCGACCAGCAGACAGAGCGGGATCGCCGACCAGCTGGGGAACAGTCCGAGGCCGGCGAAGCGGCCGCCCTCGGAGTCCAGCACCAGCCACATGGCGACGACGGGCGCGATGCCGATCGTCGACTCCAGCGAGAGGTCCATCCGGCCGCAGATGAGGATCAGCGCCTGGCCCAGGACCAGCAGGCTCAGCTCGGAGGACTGCTGGACGACGCTGATCAGGTTGTCGGAGGTGAGGAAGACCGGCGAGACGATGAAGCCGATCAGCATCAGCACCAGGATCACCGGCACCAGGGAGAAGTCGCTCCACCGGATCAGCTTGAGCCGGCTCAGCGGACCGTCCTCGCCCGCACCGCCCTTCAGTACCCCGTTGATGTCGTCGGCCGTCGACGGCCGTATCGTGCCGGTCATTCCCTTTCCCCCACACCTTCCATGGCGGCGACGAGTTCCCCGTCGGACCACCCGCTTGCGAATGTTGCGACGACCCGCCCGTGGAACAGGGCGAGGACCCGGTCGCAGACCCGCAGATCGTCCAGCTCGTCCGAGACGACGACTGCGGCGTTGCCCTCGTCGGCGACCCGCCGGACCACCCCGAGCAGCGAGTCCTTGGACTTGATGTCCACGCCCGCGGTGGGCCGGACCGCCACCAGCACGCCGGGCTTGCGGGCCAGTGCGCGGGCGACCACCACCTTCTGCTGGTTGCCGCCGGAGAGTCCGGAGACGGGCTGCTCCGGTCCCTGGGTCTTGATGTCCAGCGATTCGATCATGCCCCGGGCGAACTCCCGTGTACGGGAGGGCAGTACGGTCCCCCACGGGCCGAGCTGGTCGGTGACCGTGAGGGTGGCGTTCTCGGCGACGCTGCGCTCCAGGACGAGGCCCTGGTCGTGCCGGTCCTCGGGGATGTAGCCGATCCCGGCGGCCAGGGCGTGCGGCACGCTGCCCGAGCGGACGGCTCGGCCGCGCACCCGGACCGTACCGCCGTCCGCCTTGCGCATGCCCGCCAGCACCTCGCCCAGCGCGGTGTTGCCGCTGGCCGCGGAGCCGGCGAGACCGAGCACCTCACCGGGGCGCACCTGGAGGTCCAGCGGTTCGAACCGGCCCTCCAGGGCGAGCCCTTCGGTACGCAGGACGGGCTCCGCAGCCGGGTCGGGGGGTGTGGCGGTGCCGGCCGCGTGCCAGGCGACGGCGCCTGCGGACTTCTCGCCCGTCATGGCCGCCACCAGTTCCGTCTTCGTGACGTCGGCAACCGGGGCTGTCAGCACGTGGCGGGCGTCGCGGTAGACGGTGACCGCCGTGCACAGCTCGTACACCTCCTGCAGATGGTGGGAGATGAAGAGGAACGCCACTCCCTGGTCCTGCAGTTCACGGAGCTTGTCGAAGAGCCGGCCGATACCGCGGGCGTCGAGCTGTGCGGTCGGCTCGTCGAGGATGATCAGGCGGGCGCCGAAGGACAGCGCCCGGGCGATCTCGACGAACTGCCGCTGTTCGACCGCGAGATCGCGGGCCCGGGTGTTCGGGTCGACCTGGACGCCGTACTCGGCGAGGAGCTGCTCCGCGCGCTTGCGAAGCCGCCCCCAGCTGATCCAGCGGGCGTTGTCGTCGAACCGGTTGAGGAAGAGGTTCTCGGCGACGGTCAGGTCGGGGACGACCATGGACTTCTGGTAGACGCAGGCGACCTTCGACTGCCAGGCCGTGGTGTCCCCGAAGGCGGGCGCGGGCTCCCCGCCGAAGGTGACCGTGCCCGCGTCCGCTCTGTGGAGTCCGGTCAGCACGCTGACCAGCGTCGACTTGCCCGCGCCGTTGCGTCCGACGAGTGCGTGCGACTCGCCGGGCCGCACCGTGAGCTTCACCCCGTCGAGCGCCACGGTCGGCCCGAAGCGTTTGACGACGCCTTCCGCCTGTACGGCGGGTGGTGGTCCCTGGTCCATGGCTAGCTCTTCTTCTCCAGCTGATTGGCCCACAGCTTCGGGTCGTCGACGTTGTCCTTCGTCACCAGGGGCGCGGGGAGCTGGTCCTCGAAGCCGTTCGGGATCTTGATGATGGTGGAGTCGTGGTCGGTCGGGCCCTCCTTGAAGGTCTTCCCGTCCAGCGCCGCCTTGGCGTAGTACAGCGCGTACTTCGCGTACAGGTCGGCGGGCTGGGAGATCGTCGCGTCGATCTTCCCGGCCTTGATGGCGTCGAACTCCTCCGGGATGCCGTCGTTGGAGATGATCGTGATGTGGCCCGGCGAGCCGGCCGGCTTCAGCAGCTTCTTCTGCTCCAGCAGCGCGAGGGTCGGCTGCAGGAAGACGCCGCCGGCCTGCATGTAGATGCCGTTGATGTCGGGGTGCGCCGCCAGGGTCGACTGGAGCTTCGCGGAGGCGACGTCGCCCTTCCAGTCGGTGGCCAGCTCGAACACCTTGATGCCCGGGAAGTCCTTGTCCATGCAGGCCTTGAAGGCCTCGGACCGGTCGCGGCCGTTGATCGAGGACAGGTCGCCCTGGAACTCGACGACCTTGCCCTTGCCCTTCAGCTGCTCGCCGAGGTACTTGCAGGCGTTGGTCCCGTACGCCTTGTTGTCGGCCCGCACCACCATGTAGATGTCGCCCTTGTCGGGGCGGGTGTCGACGCTGATGACGGGGATCTTCTTCTCGTTCAGCGTGTTGAGCGACTCGGCTATCGCGCCGGTGTCCTGCGGGGCCATCACCACGGCCTTGGCGCCCTGGTCGGTGAAGGTCTGGACGTTGGCGACGAGCTTGCCGATGTCGTTCTGGGAGTTGGTCAGCGGCAGAGCCTTGACCTCACCGCCCTTCACCCCCTTCTCGACGTAGTTCTGGTAGGAGTTCCAGAAGTCGCTGTCGCTGCGCGGCAGGTCGATGCCGACCTTCCCGCTGCCCTCGCCGCTGTCCGATGATTCGCGGTTGCAGCCCGCGAGGGCAGTGACGGCCAGCAGTACGGCGCAGGCCGCCGCACTCGTCGTACGCACTCTCATTGGTGTCCCGTTCCTTTGTGGAGTACCGGCTCGAAGGATCTGAAGGATCTGATGGCGATGCGGAGGTGCGTGGTGCAGGTGGTGCGGATGCGGTGAGAGGTGTGGTCCGGGCTGTCCCGGTCCGGACCACACCCCCCGGTCAGCTGTCGGCGGGGCGCAGGCGCAGGCCCTGCATTCCGCCGTCGACGGCCAGTGCCGTGCCCGTCACGGAGGCCGCGGCGGGGCTGGCGAGGTAGAGGATCGCGGCGGCCACCTCGTCGGCGGAGACCAGCCGGCCGAGCGGCTGCCGGGCGTTGAGGGCCGCGCGTTCGGCGGCCGGGTCGTCCGCCTGACCGAGCAGCCGGCCGATCCACGGGGTGTCCGCGGTGCCGGGGTTGACGCAGTTGACGCGGACGCCCTCGCGGACGTGGTCGGCGGCCATGGCCAGCGTCAGGGAGAGGACGGCGCCCTTGCTCGCGCTGTACAGGGCGCGCTGGGGCAGCCCCGCGGTCGCGGCGATCGAGCAGGTCTGGGTGATCGACACGGCGCCGGGGCGCTCGGCCGCGGCCCGCCGCAGGTGCGGCAGCGCGTGCCGGGCGGTGCGGACCATGCCGAGGACGTTGATGTCCAGGACCCGGGTCCACTCGTCGTCGTCGTTGTCCTCGACGCTGCCGATGGAGCCGATGCCCGCGTTGGACACGAGCGTGTGCAGGGAGCCCAGTTCGGCGGCCGCGCGGTCGACGGCCGCGCGTACGGCGGTGTCGTCGGTGACGTCCGCCTCGACGGCGAGGGTCCCCTCGGGGGCGCCCGCGGTCTCCCGGTCGAGAACGGCGACGCGGGCCCCGCGCTCCAGCAGCATGGTCGCGACGGCGGCCCCGATACCGGAGGCGCCCCCCGTCACCAGTGCGTTCATGCCCTCGAAGTCGCGCGTGCCGGTCATCGGCCGTCCTCCTCATTGGTGCGGCGGGCCTGCCATACGGGGCCCTCGGGATAGCGGTGTGCGGCGATCGACTCCGGGTGCATCCGGGCGGAGAAGCCCGGAGAGGCCGGAGCGGTGTAGCGCCCGGACTCGATCACGGTGGGGTCGACGAAGTGTTCGTGGAGGTGGTCGACGTACTCGATCACCCGGTCATCCCAGGTGCCGGAGACCGCTACGAAGTCGAACATCGAGAGGTGCTGGACCAGTTCGCACAGTCCGACGCCGCCCGCGTGCGGGCAGACCGGGACGCCGAACTTGGCGGCGAGCAGCAGGATCGCCAGGTTCTCGTTGACGCCCGCGACACGTGCCGCGTCGATCTGGACGAAGTCGACGGCACCGGCCTGGAGCAGCTGCTTGAACACGACACGGTTGGCGACGTGTTCGCCGGTGGCGACCTTGACCGGCTGGCCGGCGCGCACGGCGGCGTGGCCCAGGATGTCGTCGGGGCTGGTCGGCTCCTCGATCCAGTGCGGGTCGTACGGCGCGAGCGCGGTCATCCAGTCCACCGCGTCGGCTACGTCCCAGCGCTGGTTGGCGTCGACTGCGATCCGTACGCCGGTGCCCACGGCCTCACGGGCGAGAGCGAGCCTGCGGACGTCGTCGCCGACGTCGCCGCCGACCTTGAGCTTGATCTGGGTGAAGCCGTCGGCGACGGCCTCCTTCGCCAGTCTCACCAGCTTGTCGTCGGAGTAGCCGAGCCAGCCGGGCGAAGTGGTGTAGGCCGGATATCCCTCGGCGCGCAGCCGCTCCGCGCGCTCGGCCCTGCCGGGCTCGGCGGTCCGCAGGATCGCGAGCGCCTCCTCAGGGGTGAGGGCGTCCGTGAGATAGCGGAAGTCGACGAGGGAGACGAGCTCCTCGGGCGTCATCTCGGCCAGGAACTGCCAGACGGGTCTTCCCGCGTGCTTGGCGGCCAGGTCCCAGGCGGCGTTGACGACCGCGCCGGCCGCCATGTGCATCACGCCCTTCTCGGGACCGAGCCAGCGCAGTTGCGAATCGTGGGTGAGATCGCGGTACAGCGCGCCGAGATCGGCCGCGGTGCGGGGCACCGGACGCCCGATCAGGTAGGACCGCAGCGCCTCGATGGCAGCCGCCATCACCTCGTTGCCGCGCCCGATGGTGAAACAGAAGCCATGTCCCTCGATGCCGCCACCACCGCCCTCGCTGTCAGCGGCGTCGGTACGCAGTACGACATAGGCAGCCGAGTAGTCGGGATCGGGGTTCATGGCGTCCGAGCCGTCCAGTTGTTCCGAGGTCGGAAAACGGATGTCATGGACCTCGAAATCCGTGACGGTCTGACTCATGTGCGCCCCCAGGGGAAATAACATCGGACCTCTGCTCTGGTCATCCGATGTATAGCGCCCTGAAGGCCCCAACGTCCAGAGTTCGACGGAAACTGACCCCACACAGCTCGGATGTATTGCCCGGCCGCCGCCCTGTTCGGGTCTGCGACGCCCCCCGGGAACCCGGGTTCACCCCACCGTGCGCAAGGACTGCGGAGGGAGTGGCCGGAAGCCGTAAGGTTGTTCCGTACGCAAGGGAACTTCGGAAGGAGGCCTGGGTGATCGAGCTCGAGGGAGTTCCCGAGCTGATCGACCCGGTCATGGTGGCCGCGTTCGAGGGGTGGAACGACGCAGGTGACGCCGCTTCCACGGCGGTGGCGCACCTGGACCGGGAGTGGAAGGGCGAGGTGTTCGCGGCGCTGGACGCCGAGGACTACTACGACTTCCAGGTCAACCGCCCGACGGTGTGGCTGGACGGCGGGGTGCGCAAGATCACCTGGCCGACCACCCGGCTCTCCGTGGTCCGTATCGGCGGCGAGAAACCGCGCGATCTCGTCCTGGTCCGGGGCATCGAGCCGTCGATGCGCTGGCGCTCGTTCTGCAACGAGATCCTGGGCTTCGCCCATGAACTGGGCGTCGAGATGGTGGTGGTGCTCGGTGCGCTGCTCGGCGACACCCCGCACACCCGGCCGGTGCCGGTCAGCGGTGTCACGTCCGACCCGGATCTGGCGCGGACCATGGACCTGGAGGAGACCAGGTACGAGGGGCCTACCGGCATCGTCGGCATCCTCCAGGAAGCGTGCACGCACGCGGGTGTGCCCGCGGTGAGCCTGTGGGCGGCGGTGCCGCACTACGTGTCGCAGCCGCCCAACCCGAAGGCCACCCTGGCGCTGCTGAACCGCCTGGAGGACCTCATCGGGCTGCGCATCCCGCTGGGTGAACTGCCCGAGGACGCACGCGCCTGGCAGCTCGGCGTCGACCAACTGGCCGCCGAGGACAGCGAGGTGGCGGAGTACGTGCAGACGCTGGAGGAGGCCCGCGACACCGCGGAGCTGCCCGAGGCGAGCGGTGAGGCCATCGCCCGGGAGTTCGAACGCTATCTGCGGCGCCGGGATCCGGGACCCGGCCAGGCGCCGGGCGGGCACGCGACGGAGAGCGGCGAGGGCCCGTACCTGCGGGACCCGTCGAGCGGCCGGACCAGGCCGCCCAAACCGCCCAAGCCGGAGGCCACCGCCGGCCCAGGGCCGGTGGGCGGGTCCGGCAGCGGCCCCGTGACCGGCTCCGGGGAGGGCTCCGGGCCTGCCGACGGTACGGACGGCAGCGGACCCCCGCAGGATTCGTCGGATGACTCCCCGGACGACACCTCGGAGGACTGATACGGGCAGCGCGGAGCCGGGCGGGTGCGTACCCGCCCGGCTCCCCTGCGTGGCTGCGGACATTCAGGAACAGACGAAGCGCGCCGCGCCCCAGTCCCCGTGGTCACCGGTCTTGGACCCGTTGGTGTCCGTGACCTTCAGCCGCACATGCCGCGCACCTTCGAGCGGCACATCGACCGGCACCGTCGCCGACGCCCCGGTCACCTTCGGCGAGGTCCACAGCACCTTCCCGTCCGCCTCGACGGAGAACGCCACCTCGCCGTAGCCGTTGATCTCGTCGTCGATCCCGGCATCGGCGGTGAACTTCGAGCACTGCCCTCCGAGATAGACCTCGATGTCGGAGTCGGCGTGGGTGCCGATCCCCTTCTCGTACACCTTCCCGGCCAGGGTCAGCGGGTGTCCGTCGGCAGCGCCCGATTCGCCGTTGCTGCGATCGCGCTCCGCCGGTCCGTAACCGTTGGACGAGGTCAGCCACTCCAGGTCACTCGCCCACGCCTCACCGGTGGGCGGCGCGGGCATCACGGCTGTCGCGAGGCGCTGGACGGCCGTGCGGGACTCGCCCGCCGACCGGTAGCGCGCGAGCGCGATGATCCGGGCCTCCCCCGCCTTCGCGTCCTTCGCCGGGGTGACCTGCACCTCGACCCGCCGGGTGGTGCCCGCCGGGATCCGGTCCACGGAAGCGGCCGGAGCCGTCTGCCAGCCCTCGGGGACGTCGAGCGAGACCACGGCGTCCGTGACATCGGCCGTGCCCGCGGTGACATCGACGGCGACGGTGCCCGCGGCCCCGGCGCCGATCTCCTGCCCGTGCGGCGCGGAGAGGGCAGCGGTCGCTGCGGCGTCACGACCGCCGACCGCGCTGGTGTTCTCCAGCTTCACGGAGAACTTCCTGCCCGTGGACAGCGGGGCGGTCTTGATCTTCACCACGCCGCCGCGGTCGTCACGGTCGTACCACCAGCCCTGCTTCGCCGAGGCGTAGGCGGCAGCCGAGTCCAGCCGGGGCAGCTTGCCGGCGAGCTTCACGGCACTCGGCGCGGAGCCGGTGTGCACGCTGAACTCGTACGGGCGGCTGCTCTGCTTGCCCTCGAACTTCCCCTTGCTCGCACCGATGTCCACGGTGACATCGCCCGCCCCCCTGGCCGGGGCGCGGACATCTGCCTGCTGGGTGGCGTACGCGCCGTCGCGGTGCTGCCGGGTCACACCGTCGTCCTCGTACAGCGTGAACGAGGAGTCGCCCTGCGGATAGATGTCCCAGGCGAGCGGGGAGCCGGCGGTGCGGTCCTTGTACGAGCGGATGCCGGGCCACATCGGCACACTGGCACCGCCCTTGACGAAGAGCGGCAGGGTGTCGAGCGGGGCACTGTAGTCGTCGAGCGTGACCGGTCCCTCGTACGTCCGCCCGCTCCAGTAGTCGGTCCAGGTGCCCTTCGGCAGGTAGATGCCGTCGCGCTCGGTGCTGTCCTCGTAGACGGGGGCGACGAGGAAGTCCTCACCCGACATGAACTCGTACTTCGCCGCGTCCGTCGCGGCCTTCGGGTCGTCCGGGTACTCCAGCACCAGCGGACGGACCATGCCCACACCGGTCTTCGTCGCCTCGTGGGCGTAGGAGTACTGGTAGGGCAGCAGCGACTCCTTCAGCTTGAGGTAGTCGCGGTTGACGGAGGTGTACGGCTCCCCGTACCGGAAGGGCTGCTTGTCGCTGGCCGCCCAGCCGTCCATCGTCATCGTGGTCCCGAGGAACATCTTCCACTGGAGGTCACGGGTGTACGTCTTGGCGCTGCCGCCGAAGATGCCGTCGACGTCGCCCGTGGTGTAGGCGAGGCCGGACATCGTGGCACCGGCGTAGGTCGGGATCTGCCAGCGGATGTAGTCCCAGGTGCCGTACTGGTCGCCGGACCACTGGACACCGCAGCGCTGCGCACCCGACCAGCTCTCGGGGGCGTAGGTGAAGCCGCGGGCGTCGCTGTTGTCCTCGATGCCCTTGTATGCGTCCTTGCAGCCGTCCAGGGCGAACTTGTAGCCCTCACCGATCCAGGCGACGTCGAGCTTGGCGACGCGCTGGCCGGCCTTGACCTGGTCGGCGATCTTCTCGATGCCGTCCTGGGTCCACAGGCCGAGCTGCATGTCGCGGTCCTGGAGGCCCTCGGCGGTCTCGGCGAGGGCCTCGTAGCCGCAGCCGTAGCCGTCGTTGACGAGCATCCAGCCGTTCGGCATGTCGTTCTCGACGTAGCCGTCGGCGACCTTCAGCGCGTCCAGGGTGCGGCGTTCACCGCGGTTGGCGTTGTGCAGGTAGCAGTCGGCGTCACCGATCTCCATGCCGTACACCGGGGGGAGGAAGGGCTTGCCGGTGAGCTTCGTGTACTGGCCGATGACGTCCTTGGCACTGCCGCCCGCGAAGTAGTAGGCGTCGAAGCGCTCTTCCTGCTCGGTGGTGGTCACCGGGTCGGTGAAGGCGTAGGTGCCCGGCGCGAAGGTGTTGCGGAAGACGCCGTAGCCGGCCGACGAGAGGTAGAAGGGCACCGAGTTGGGGTGCCCGCCGTCGTCCCAGTTGTAGTCGACGCCGACCTCGACGGTCTTGTCCCGGTGCGAGGTGTTGCCGCGGCCGTTCTGCATGCCGGCGCCGTAGAACTGCTCGTCGGCGCCGCGCGCCAGGGTCTGGGTGGTCTTCTCGCTGTCCCAGCTCAGCCCCTTCGCCTCGGACCAGACCTGGGTGCCGTCGGCCCGGTACAGGGCGAACCGCAGAGGCGACTTGTAGACACGCAGAGTGACGTCACCCGTGGAGAGGTCATAGCGGTCGCCGCGCTCCTTCCACCGGGTGCGGGGCGGGGTGCCCTGCGGCAGGACGATGGCGTCGCCCGCGGGGTCCTCGAAGGTTCCGTCCGGGGCGAGTTCGATACGGAAGGTCTCCTCGGACACGAAGCTGACGCGGGCCTTCGCGGCACCCGCGCTCAGCCGGTAGACGGATCCGTCGGCCGTGAAGCCGGTGAGGTCGCCGACCGTCGTGCCGGCGGGTTCGGCCGGGTCGTCGGCCTGTGCACTGCCCGGCCCCGAGAGCGCGGCGAGCAGTCCCAGGAGCGCTGCAACTACTGCCCCTCTGATGCGCGTTGATGATTGCATAGAGCGCTTTTAGCGCAGCACCGAGCATTTGACCATGGACAAAACGGAACCGGCCCCGAACTTCATCAAGAAGTTCGGGGCCGGTGAACGGACTTAATACAGCGGGCAGTTACAGCGCGACACCGAGCAGGGCGTCGACGGTGCGCGAGACGAGTCCCGGCGCTCCCTCGTCCGTCCCGCCCTCGGCAGTCTGCCGCTCGGCCCAGCGGTCCACCGCGGCCAGGGCCGCCGGGGCGTCCAGGTCGTCGGCGAGGGCCTCGCGGACCTCCTCGACCAGGGCGTCAGCGGACAGCCCGTCGGGCCGGGAGACGGCGGCGCGCCAGCGCGCGAGCCGCTCCACCGCGTCGGCGAGCACCTGGTCGGTCCACTCCCAGTCGGAGCGGTAGTGGTGCGAGAGCAGGGCGAGGCGGATGGCCGCCGGGTCCACCCCGTCACGGCGCAGCACCGAGACGAAGACCAGGTTGCCCCTGGACTTGGACATCTTCTCGCCGTCCAGGCCGACCATGCCCGAGTGCACGTACGCCTGGGCGAACGGGTGCTCACCGGTCAGCACCTGGGCGTGCGAGGCGCCCATCTCGTGGTGCGGGAAGGCGAGGTCGGAGCCGCCTCCCTGGACGTCGAAGCCCATGCCCAGGTGGTCCAGGGCGATGGCGACGCACTCGATGTGCCAACCGGGCCGGCCGGCGCCGAGCGAGGCCCCGTCCCAGCTCGGCTCGCCCTCGCGTGCGGCCATCCACAGCATCGGGTCGAGCGGGTTCTTCTTGCCCGGGCGGTCCGGGTCGCCACCGCGTTCGGCGGAGAGCAGGCGCATCGCCTCGGCGTCGAGGTTGGAGACCTGGCCGAAGCGCGGGTCGGTGTCGACGGAGAAGTACACATCGCCGTTGAGTTCGTAGGCGGCGCCCGCGTCCCGGAGCCGTTCGACGAGCGGCACGATGCCGGGTATCGCCTCGACGGCACCGATGTAGTGCTGCGGCGGGAGCATGCGCAGGGCAGTCATGTCCTCGCGGAACAGGGCCGTCTCGCTCTCGGCGAGCTCGGTCCAGTCCTTGCCGTCGCGCACGGCCCGCTCCAGCAGCGGGTCGTCCACGTCGGTCACGTTCTGGACGTAGTGAACCTGCCGCTTGGTGTCGAGCCACACGCGCTGAACGAGGTCGAACGCGTTGTAGGTCGCCGCATGACCCATATGGGTCGCGTCGTACGGCGTGATGCCGCAGACATAGATGCGGGCGACGGGACCGGGGTCAAGGGTGATCCGTCCGCCGGTCGCGGTGTCGTGGATCCGAAGGTCGCGGCCCTTGCCAGGAAGGGCGGGGACCTCAGAAGCGGGCCAGGCATGCATGCCACGAGCGTAACCGGACGCAGCTTCCGGATACGAACCGGAGGGGGGAATCCGGTCCGAAGAGGCACTCTTGCGCCCGGCCCCGGAAGGTGCGTGCCCCGGTGGCTCCTGGGCAGCGCGGCGGTCACACCGGCTGATCACACCGGCTTGATCACACCGGCGGCCACGGGATGGCCGGCCATTCCCCGCTCGGCTCCCGGTGCAGCCCCGTGGACCGCAGACCCGCCACCCGGGCCCGCAGGGCCTCGATCTCGGTGACGGTGATCAGTTCCCCCAGTCGGGTGAGCAGCGCGCCTCCCGGCTCCAGTTCCACGGCCAGCCGGTCCAGCACCTCGACGGCCTCCGCCGGCAGCGGCTCGCCCGCCCAGCCCCAGAGCAGCGTGCGCAGTTTGTCGTCCGCGTTGAAGGTCACACCGTGATCGATGCCGTACAGCCGGCCGTCGGGTGCGGGAAGCAGGTGGCCGCCCTTGCGGTCGCCGTTGTTGATCACGGCGTCGAGGACCGCGAGCCGGCGCAGCCGGGGATCGTCCGCGTGCACCAGCAGCGCCGTCTTCCCCTCCCCCACCTCGGCGAGGGCCACGGGCTTCCAGCCCTCCCCCGGCTCCTCGTCCTCGACGAGAGCGAGCAGCCCGGGCGCGCCCTCGTCCTGCGGCGCCGCCTCGATCCAGAGCTGGCACATGCCCTGGCCGTACGGCCCGTCGCGCAGCACGGTCGGGGGCACCAGGCCCCACCCCGTCACCTCGGAGACCTCGTAGGCGGCCACCTCGCGCTGGGCGAGGGTGCCGTCGGGGAAGTCCCACAGGGGCTGCTCGCCCGCCACCGGCTTGTAGACGCAGTGCGCCTCTTCGCCCTCGTACGCGACCGAGCAGTAGAGCACCGCGTTGGAGGCCCCGCGGACCTGTCCGAGGACGGTGAGCCGGCCCTCGGCGAGCAGGGTGATCAGCTCGGTGCCGGTCAGGCCCCGCGACGGTATCCGTTCTGGCGCGGGCATACGTGTCCTTCCGGATCGAGCGGGAGGCTGCACAGGGGGCACGGGGGGCGGCCCGCGTTCACGACGTCCAGGGCTCGTTTGGCGAAGGCCCGGGCCTGTGCGCCGCTGAGCCGGACCCGGAGCATCGGCGGGCCGTTCTCCTCGTCCTGGAGCAGCCGCTCCTCGGCCTCCGCGAGGTCCTCGACGGATTCCGCGTCCAGTTCGACCAGGGCCTGCGCCTCGACGATCATGCGCTGTTCCTCGCCGTCCCAGGCGAGGGCCATGGTGCCGACCCGGAACTCCTCCTCGACGGGGACGTCGAGCGGAGCGGTGTCGGTGACGTCCATCGGGGCCACGGCCGGGACGGGTGAGTTCCCTCCGGTGCGCCGCACCACTTCGTCGAGCAGTTCGTCCACCCGCTCGGCGAGCGCGGCGACTTGGGTCTTCTCCAGGGCCACGCTGGTGACACGTCCGCCTGAGGATGCCTGCAGGAAGAACGTACGACGTCCAGGCAGCCCGACCGTACCGGCCACGAAACGGTCCGGGGGGTCGTAGAGGAACACCTGACGGGACACGTCCTGTCTCCCTTGAAAATTGACGGCATATGAGGGTCGGCCGGGCCGGTCCGGGAGGGTCCCCCCGGAATGGCGCCTACGGCGCGTCCACCCTACTGTGCGGAGCGATCACGGCGCCCCAGCGCCGCCGCCGACCGCCGCATCCCCTTCGCCGCCGGCCGCCGCACCCGTCCCGGCTCCGGCGTCCGGCGCGGGTTCGCGGGGCGCCAGCGACGCCAGGTCGCCCGTGTCACCGAGCCGCAGCAGGAACGGGCGCAGCCTGGTGTAACGGATCGCGGTGACGGAACAGGGGTCGGCGTGGACGCGCTGGAAGAGGTCCAGGTGCATGCCGAGGGCGTCGGCGACAAGGGACTTGATGATGTCCCCGTGGGAGCACATCAGATAGACGGCGTTCTCGCCGTGCTCCGCCTCGATCCTCGCGTTCCAGTCCCGTACCGCGTCGACGGCACGTGCCTGCATCGCCCGCATCGACTCGCCGCCGGGGAACGCCGCGGCGGACGGGTGCTGCTGCACGACCGTCATGAGCGGCTCGTCGGTGAGCTCCGCGAGCTTGCGCCCCGACCAGTCGCCGTAGTCGCACTCGCTGATCCGCTCCTCGGTGTGCAGCGCCAGCCCGGGCCGGGCGTCGAGCAGCGGGCCGAGTGTCTCCCGGCAGCGTTGCAGCGGGCTGCTGACGGCGGCGACGAGGGGCAGGGCGGCCAGCCGGCCGGGGAGCGCTGCGGCCTGCTCGGTACCGCGCTCGTCGAGCGCGACACCGGGGGTGCGGCCGGCGAGCACTCCGGCCGTGTTGGCGGTGGAGCGTCCGTGGCGTACGAGGATCAGGGTCGGCATACCCGCCAGCGTAGGCCGCCGCCCCCGCAAAGGTGCGCCGGGGAGCGGAGCAGGAGAGAATGCGCGCGTGATCGTGGACTGTGCCATTTACAAGGACGGACGCCGCACCGACGGCCCCGCCGACTTCTCCGACGCCCTCGACGAGGCGCGGGCCAGCGGCGACGCGTTCCTGTGGATCGGCCTGCACGAGCCCACGGAGAAGGAGTTCGACCTGGTCAGCAGCGAGTTCGGGCTGCACCCGCTGGCCGTGGAGGACGCACTGGCCGCGCATCAGCGGCCGAAGCTGGAGGTGTACGACGACTCGCTGTTCGCGGTGATCAAACCCATCGTGTACGAGCACGAGAGCGACACGGTCAGCGCGGACGAGCTGATGGTGTTCATAGGCGACTCGTTCGTGGTGACGGTCCGGCACGGCGAGGGTGCGCCCCTGGCAGCGGTCCGGCGCCGGCTGGAGGCCGAGGCCGATGTGCTCAAGCACGGTCCCACGGCGGTGCTCTACGCGATCAGCGACGCGATCGTGGACCACTACATCGATGTCGCGGGTGAGCTCCAGGTCGACCTGGAGGAGCTGGAGACACAGGTCTTCGCCCCGAACGGAACCGGCGACTCCAAGAACACCGCGGCCCGCATCTACACCTTCAAGCGCCAGGTGCTGGAGTTCCGCCGGGCGACGGTCCCGCTGGCCGCTCCGATGGGCCGGCTGGCGAGCGCCGGGGTGCCGTTCGTCCACGAGCACTCGCAGCCGTTCTTCCGTGACGTCCAGGACCATCTGACGCGCGCCAACGAGCAGGTGGAGGGGCTGGACCGGCTGCTCTCCGACATCCTGTCCGCACATCTCGCGCAGATGGGGGTGCGGCAGAACGACGACATGCGCAAGATCTCGGCCTGGGCGGCGATGGCCGCCGTGCCGACGATGGTCGCTGGGATCTACGGCATGAACTTCGAGCACATGCCGGAGCTGCGCTGGGTCTGGGCCTATCCGGCGGTCGTGCTGCTGATGGCGGGCGCCGTCGTGGGCCTGCACCGCCAGTTCAAGCGCCGCGGCTGGCTCTGACCGGCGCCGCCCGCCGCGACGGCCCCGCTCAGGCGAACTCGGGTGCCGGTACGGCCGGCCCGCCCAGTGCGTCGCGCCGCTCGGGAGGCGTCAGGCTGACCATGCGCCGCCAGCCGAAGAGCCGCTCGTAGGCGTGGACGGCGTGGATCCCCGCCGCCAGCACCGCGGCCTTGGCCCGGGACCAGCCGAGGACGCGGCCCATGTGGTCCATCACGGCGAGGCTGACATCGCGGTACACCCGGATCTCGGCGAGGGCGCACTCGCGCAGGATGTGCTGGATCGTCCGGCCGTGCCCGGCCGCCGCGAATCGCAGGAGCTCCTCGTGGCAGTACGCGAGGTGGTTGTCCTCGTCGTTCGAGATCATCCTGACCGCGCGGCCCAGGTCCGGGTGGTCGGCGAAGTACTTGCGCAGCAACTGCATCTGTTCGGACGCACGCTGTTCGGTGACCCGGCTGTGGGCCAGGTACGTGATGATGTCGCGCTCGGTGAGCCGCTCCTCACGCCCCAGCTGCTCATGGGCGAGGCCGATGCCGTGCTTCTCCAGCAGCATCGTGTAGTCGGTCTCGTGCGGGACCGGGACCGCCGTCAGACCGCGCTTCCTGAGCAGGGCGTTGAAGATCCGCCCGTGCTTGTCCTCGTCCGCGCCGTGCCGGGCGATCTTCGGGGCCAGCGCGCGCTGGCTCGCGGGTACGAGGGCCGCGATGCGGCCGTTCTCCCAGCCGCCCTGGGACTCCCCGCTGGCGGCGATGGAACAGAACAGCCGGAACGATTCGTCGTCGTCGAGAATCTCCTGGAACAGGTTCTTTGCCGAGAGCATCACTGCCACCTCCGTGCCGGCGTCTGCCGAGCGACAGTCAAATGCGCCCGGTCCCGACGGGCAACAGGAGCGCCCCCGCGCTGGGCCGAACGGGTCATCCGCCCCTAAGGGCTGTCCCGCGGCGGCCACGCCTGGTGAACCGTTTCCGCACAGCCCGTAACCCCGCCCGTTCCACCCGCGTTGTTCCCGGTGACGGCCGTGGCGGGGAGGACACCCCGAGCCCCCACCACGGCCGCAGACCACCTAAGGGCTCGCGGGGTCCGGCCCGATCCGAACGAGCGGGCCTAGGCGAGCCCGGACCGCTCCAGCGCGTCCGTGCCGGCCCGCAGCGCGGCGATCCGCTCGTCGAGCGTGAAGCCCGCGGGGGCCAGAGTCAGGGTCGTGACGCCCGCGGCCGCGTACGCCTGCATCCGGTCGGCGATCCGCTCCACCGAACCCAGCAGTGTCGTCTGGTCGATCAGCTGATGCGGTACGGCGGCGGCCGCACCGGCCTTGTCGCCCGACAGGTACTTCTCCTGGATCTCGGCGGCCTCCTTCTCGTACCCCATGCGCTGGGCGAGCTGGTTGTAGAAGTTCTGCTTGGGGCTGCCCATGCCACCGACGTACAGCGCGGTGTAAGGCCGGAACATGTCGGCGAGGCCCTTGACGTCGTCGCCCACGGCGAGCGGCAGCGTCGGACAGACGTCGAAGCCGTCCATGGTCTTGCCGGCCTTCTCGCGCCCCGCCCGCAGGTACCTCATCGCGGTGTCCTCGAGATGGTCCGCGGACGGGAAGATCAGCAGAGCGCCGTCGGCGATCTCGCCGGTCTGTTCCAGGTTCTTCGGACCGATCGCGGCGATGTACAGCGGAATGTGCTCCCGCTGCGGGTGGACGGTCAGCTTGATCGGCTTGCCCGGACCGCCGGGCAGCGGGAGCGTCCAGTGCTGCCCCTCGTACGAGAGCCGCTCCCGGGCCATCGCCTTCCGGACGATCTCGACGTACTCCCGGGTGCGGGCGAGCGGCTTGTCGAACTTGACGCCGTACCAGCCCTCGGAGACCTGCGGCCCGGACACTCCGAGACCGAGTCGGAAGCGGCCGCCGGAGAGGGAGTCGAGGGTGGCCGCCGTCATCGCCGTCATGGCGGGCTGACGGGCCGGGATCTGCATGATCGCGGAGCCGACGTCGATGGACTCGGTCTGCGCGGCGACCCAGGACAGCACGGTCGGCGCGTCGGAGCCGTAGGCCTCGGCCGCCCAGCAGACGTCGTAGCCGAGCCGGTCGGCCTCCTGCGCGACGGCGAGGTTGTCGCCGTCCATCCCCGCGCCCCAGTAACCGAGATTGATGCCGAGCCGCATAGCCGCTCCCCTTACTGATCAGTAACGTCCCTGTGCTCCGGACTCTAGCGCGCGGGAAGGCGATACAGGGGGTGACCCGCGCCCCGGTTGTCCACAGGCCTGCGACGCGTGGAGCTCTGGCCAGTAATCTCAGCGCCCATGGAGCAGAGGCATCTCGGCCGCACCGGCCTTCGAGTGTCCCGGATCGGGCTCGGCACCCTCACCTGGGGCCGGGACACCGACGAGCACGACGCTGCCGAGCAGCTGAAGGCCTTCTGGGAGGTGGGCGGCACCCTGGTCGACACGGCGGACGTGTACGGCGGCGGGGAGGCCGAGTACCTGCTCGGGCAGCTCGCCGGGAACCTGGTGCCGCGGCGCGATCTGGTCATCGCGACCAAGGCCGGGAGCGTGGCCGATCCGTACCGCAGGTTCAACGGCTCGCGCGGACACCTGCTGGCGGCCCTGGACGACTCGCTGGCGCGTCTCGGCACGGACTACGTGGACCTGTGGCAGGTCCACGCCTTCGACCCCCTGACCCCGCTGGACGAGACGCTCCAGGCACTGGACATCGCGGTCTCCAGCGGACGCGCCCGCTATGCGGGGGTGTCCAACTTCTCCGGCTGGCAGCTGGCGAAGGCCGCCACCTGGCAGCTCGCCGCGCCCGGGGTGCGGACCCGGCTGGCCAGTACGCAGATGGAGTACTCGCTGCTCCAGCGGGGCGTGGAGCGCGAGGTGCTGCCCGCCGCGCTCGACCTCGGCGTGGGGCTGCTGCCGTCCTCGCCGCTGGGCCGTGGCGTGCTGACCGGGAAGTACCGCACCGGCACCCCGTCGGACTCGCGCGGCGCCTCCGAACTGCTGGCCCCCTTCGTCGAGCCGTATCTCGACGACCCGGCGAGCCGCATCGTGCACGCCGTGGCGACGGCGGCCGACGGGCTGGCCACCACGGCGCTCCAGGTGGCGCTGGCCTGGGTACGGGACCGGCCGGGCGTGGTGGCCCCGATCATCGGCGCGCGCAACGCGCAGCAGCTCAGGGAGGCATTGTCAGTGGAGGCGCTTAGTCTTCCTGACGAGATCTGCCAGGCGCTCGACGATGTGTCGGCGCCCGTGCACCGCTATCCCGACCAGGACTGGAGCACGCTGTGACTGCGCTTCCCCGGGGGGAATCCCCCGGCCCCTCGGCCAACGACGACGACAGCGTCGTCGCTGACGAGCCCGCCGCCGCACCCGCACCCGCACCCGCCGAGGAGGCCACTGCGGACGCCGATGACGGGGCAGATGACGGGGAGACGGCCGAGGGCCCCGAAGGGACGGACGGAGCCCCGGCCCCGGAGGCCACCGTCGCGGGCGTGGACGGGACCGCCGAGGGCGACGCCGGGGCTGCCGCGGCCCCCTCGGAGGCCGAGGCGGAGCTGGCCGCCCAGCGCGAGCTGCGGGAGCGGATCGAGAAGCGCAAGGCCGAGAAGGAGGGCCCCATCGCCGCCGGTGCGAAGCTGAGCGGCCCGGCGGCCGATCTGCTGGCGGCCGTACGGGCCGTGGAGAGCGGCGAGAAGCCCAGCACCGCGTTCTTCGACTCCCCCGCCCCTTCCCCCGACCGCCGGAGCACCCCCGCTCCCGCACCGGTGCGGGAGCGGGCCCCCGCGCCCGTCCACGCGCCCCAGGGCGCGTCGCCCGAGGCCGTGGCCGCCGTGGCGGCCGTGCTGGCCGAGGGAGGGGCTCCGGAGGCCTTGGCCGGCCCGGCAGCCGGCACCCTGGGCGCGCAGGCGGGCGAGATCCTGCGCGAGGACCCGTGGCAGCTGCTGTCCCTGCCCGGAGTCGGCCCGGAACAGGCCGACGGCTTCGCCAGGGCGCTCCTCGGCGCCGGCTGCGGACCCGATGACGAGCGGCGCACCGCCGCCCTCGTCGGCTGGCTGCTGGAGCGTGCCGCGCTGCAGGGCCACACCGCGCTGGACGCGGCACAGGTGCGCGCCGCGCTCGCCGGGCGGGCGGTGACCGACCCCGACGCGGCAGTGCAGCACGCCATCGCCGAGGGCGTCGTCCTGGTCTTCCAGGACGGCCCGGAGGACGAACTGAGCGACGAGGACGGGGAGACCGACGAGAGCGGCGGGACCGAGGAAGGCGCGGAGCAGGCGGCCGAGCGGGAGCCGGTCCAGGTGTTCCTCGGCCTCGACCGGTACGCCCTGGCGGAGGAGAGCCTCGCCGACGGACTCGCCCGCCTGGTCAACGCCTGCGAGAAGGACGCCGACTGGTCGGACGCCGCCGCTGCGGCCCCGTCCCCCTCGGCCGCCGAGCTGATCCGCACCGCCGCGGCCCACGGCCTCGTCGCGCACACGGGCGGCGAGGCGGCGAGGGCCGAACCCGCGGCGCTGATCGCGGCCGCCGCCGGTCTCGGTCTGCGGGCCCTGGGCGCCACGCACAGCGCGGACGGCAGGCAGCGGCTGGCCGAGGCGGTCGGTGACCCCGGCCGGTCGCTGCCGGCCGTCACGCTGGCCGGTCTGCTCTCCGGCGCGGAAGGCCCCGGACGGGACGAGGAGGGAGCACTCGCCCTCGACCTGCTCGTCGTGCTGGACGCCCCGCAGCTGGACGTCGAGACCGGCGCCATGCTGGTGGAGTCCCTCGCCGACGGCACCCGTCTGGTGTTCAGCGGCGATCCGGGCGTGCTGGAATCGGCCGGTGCGGGGCGGGTGTTCGCCGATGTCCTGGCCGCCCGCGCCTGCCCCCAGGTCGTCTCCCGCACCCCGGACCCCGGTCCGATCGGCGAGCTGGTCTCCGGCATCGGCATCGGGGAGCTGAACCAGGTGGAGGCGCCGGGCAAGGAGGTCGTGATCGTCCCCGTGCGCGACGCGGGCGAGGCCGTGCACCGCACGGTGCAACTGGTCGCCGACTCCGTGCCGCGTGCCATCGGGGTGCCGTCCTCGGACACCCAGGTCATCACCGTCGGCCACGGCGGCTCGGCCGGCACCCGGGCGTTGAACGAGGCGCTCAAGCAGCGGCTCAACCCGGGCCCCGGCCGCTTCGGCGGTTTCGATCCGGGGGACAGGGTGGCTCATGTCCCCGCGCCGGGCAGGACCGTGCCCGGCGTGGTCGTCTCGGCCGATACCGAGGGCCTGCATCTGGACTGTGCGGGGAGCCCCGTCGTCGTACCGCAGGAGCGGGTGGCCGCCTCCGTGCGGCACGCCTGGGCGCTGAGCGCCCACCAGGCGGCGGGGATGCGGTGGCCCGCGGTCGTCGTCGTGCTGCCGGGTGACGCGGCTCAGGGGCTGAGCCGCCCCTGGGTCTACACCGCGTTCAGCCGGGGAGAACGGCATCTCTCCGTGGTGCACGGTGTCGACCAGGCCCTGCCCCGTGCTGTGGCCCAGTCCCCCGCCCAGGACCGCACCACCCGGCTGCGCACGCTGCTGGAGGCGTCCGACGGCTGAGGCCGCCGGGTTGCCGGGCTGCCGGTGGCCTCGGACCGACGGGGGCCTCCCGGCCCGAGGCCACCTCGTCGGCCGGCCCCTGAGGACCGGGCGGGCGCGTCGAGCGTCCGCCCGGCACCCTTCGGTACGGCTCCGTCAGGGGCGGGAGGGCTGAATCAGCTCCTGTCCCTCGTCAGACCGTCGAGTTCCTCGTCCAGATCGTCCTCGTCGAAGACCGCGCTGACGTCGAAGCGGCAGACCACAAGTTGCGGATCCGCGTCGTCGAACGGGGCGCCGAGCCACTCCCCCGGCTCCGGCAGCTCGTCCACGGCCGCGACCCAGAGCGTGGAGTCGCCCTCCTCCAGACCGAACTCCGTGTGCCGGGAGGCGATCTCGTCCGCCTCGTACTCCCCGAACAGCACCCCCAGCGCCGCGTGGACGCTGCTGCCGACCACGGCCGCAACCTCGCTGTCGCGGTCGTCCGGGTCCACATCGGCGACGCGCTGCGCCTGTGCGAGCAGCCGCTGCGGCTCCACCACCGCGTAGTCACGGCGGATCAGCACGCTGAGTGCGTTCGGCTCCTCCGGGCCGCTGTACGGCGGCAGGGAGTCCTCGACCCCCGGAATCTCGAACGGGGTGACCTCGTCATGGCGGTCGTAGAGGAGTTCGTCATAGACCTCGGCCGCAGCGGCCAGTGCGTTGAACGCGTCGTAGACAGCGGGGTCGTCGTCCCCGGACCGGCGTTCGACCGCCGCGAGGTGGTGGTCGATCGCGGCTTTGACCGCATCGGCGGCGGCGCGTACCTCGGCAGCGGTGGGCTGCGCAGCATCAGACATAGGGCAGACGCTATCCGTACACAGGCTCTGCCCGCACAATAGATGCGATGCCGGAATACGAATTTGTCGACGTGTACGTGCCGCGCGGGGTGTCCCGGACGGAGACGGCCCGCCTGTTGACCGACCATGCCGAGTACGGGCACTGGGAGTTGGACCGACTGACCCTGCGCCTGGACGGCAGCCGCCGGGTGCGCCTGCGGCGGCGGATCATTCGCCAGCTGCGCGCCACCTGGTGAGACGCGGAACGGGCCCCGCTGCTGCGGGGCCCGTTCCCTTCGTCGTGCTGCCTGCTGCCTGTCAGGCGGCGGCCTTGGCACGTCGGTACAGCACCGTGCCCGCGCCTGCGAGCAGCAGACCAGCGCTCGCCGGGACGAGCAGGTCGAGCCCGCCCGCTCCGGTGTGCGCGAGCTGCGGCGTGCTCGCCGGCAGGGTCTGCGGTTCGGGCGCGTTCGGGATGGTGCGGGGTCCGGGCGCCGGCGGTGCCTCGTGGGTGACCGGGGTGACCGGAACGACCGGCGGCGTGCTGTCGTTCTCGCACGTGTTGCCGGTTGCGGGGTTCAGCAGACCAGCGATGGTGACGCTGTTCCCGCAGGCGTTGACGGGGATGTCGATGGGCACCTGGATCTGGTTGCCCGAGAGCAGACCGGGCGAACCCTTCGCGGTCCCCTCCGCGGTGGCCCCGCCCCCGTTGTCGCCGTTGGCGGCCCGGTGCTTCCCGGTGCCCTCCCGCACCCCATGGCCGCGGCTGTCCGACGCCCGGCCGTTGTCCGCGGCGTGGCTGCCCGAGTTTCCGGCGGCCGCACCGTGATGGCCGGCGGCCGAACCGCCCGAACCGTTTGCGCAGGCGTTGCCCGCCGCCGGGTTGAGCAGTCCCACGACGCTCACGGAGTTACCGCAGACGTTGACCGGTACCTCGACCGGAATCTGTACCGAATTCCCTGAAAGCACCCCCGGGGAATTCGATGCGCCGCCGGCCGCTCCCGCGTCGGCGTGCGCGTAACCGCCACTGAGCGCGAGCACGCCGCCCGCAGCCGCCATGGTGATCAGGCCTTTACGCGTGACCTGTCGCATAGGTTGTTTCCTGCCTTCTACCTTCCGGAATACCCCCGGACTTGACCGTGCGGGGGCAAAGGACCCGACGACCCCGGAGCACATGGCGTGCACTCCAGGGCCGAGCGGGTTCAAACCCTTACGGGTTGACGCACAACGTCAGGCGTTGACGCAGGTGTTGCCGAAGGCCGGGTTCAGCAGCCCGATCACGGAGATCGTGTTGCCACACACGTTCACGGGAACGTGGATGGGAACCTGGACGACGTTGCCCGAGAGCACGCCGGGGCTGCCGACAGCGGCACCCTGGGCGCCCGAGTCGGCGACGGCCATGCCGGCACCCGCGAGCACCAGACCACCGGTGACAGCCGCAGCGGCGACGATCTTCTTGATCATTATTCCTCCTAGTTGGCAAGTGCGGTCCCAGCCGCGGACCGCACCACCTGTAACGAGGAAGAAGTAATCGGGCTACGAGCGATCCACGCCTTTCACTCGTTCCGGTTAGGTACGTACACGCTGGCGATTACTGCGACGCACTATCGACTTTTCAGCTGTGGTCGATGAAACGGTCGAGTACCCGCGCTCCGAATTTCAGGCCCTCGACCGGCACGCGCTCGTCCACACCGTGGAACATGCCCGCGAAATCGAGCTCCGGCGGGAGCTTCAGCGGAGCGAATCCGAAGCAGCGGATGCCCAGGTCGTCGAAGGACTTGGCGTCCGTACCGCCGGAGAGCATGTACGGGACCGCGCGCGCGATGGGGTCCTCGGCCTTGAGCGCGATCTGCATCGCGTCCACGAGCGAGCCGTCGAAGTCGGTCTCCAGCGCCTTGTCGCCGTGCACGTCCTCGCGCTTGACGCGCGGGCCGAGGATCCGGTCGAGGTCGGCCAGGAACTCCTGCTCGTACCCCGGCAGGAAGCGGCCGTCGACATGGGCGGTCGCCTGCCCCGGGATCACGTTCACCTTGTAGCCGGCACCGAGCATGGTGGGGGCCGCGGAGTTGCGCAGGGTCGCGCCGACCATCTTGGCGATGCCGCCCAGCTTGGCCAGCGTGGCGTCCATGTCCTCGGGGTCGAGCGGGGTGCCCAGCGCGTCGGACAGCTCGTCCAGGAAGGAGCGCACGGTCTTGGTCACCCGGACCGGCCAGTTGTGCCGCCCCAGCCGTCCGACGGCCTCGCACAGCTCGGTGATCGCGTTGTCGTCATTGGTCATCGAACCGTGGCCGGCCGTGCCGTCCACGGTCAGCCGCATCCAGTGCATGCCCTTCTGCGCGGTCTCGACGAGATACAGCCGCAGGTTCTCGTTGACCGTGAAGGAGAAGCCGCCGACCTCCCCGATGGCCTCGGTGACGCCCTCGAACAGGTCGGGGTGCTTGTCGACGAGATACCGGGCCCCGTACGTACCGCCCGCCTCCTCGTCCGCGAGGAAGGCGAGCACGATGTCGCGCGGGGGCTTGCGGCCGCTGCGCATCCGGTCGCGCACGACCGCCAGCGTCATCGCGTCCATGTCCTTCATGTCGACCGCGCCCCGGCCCCACACACAGCCGTCCGCGATCTCCCCGGAGAAGGGGTGGTGCGTCCAGTCGTGGGCGTTGGCCGGGACGACGTCGGTGTGGCCGTGGATCAGCAGGGCCGGCTTGGAGGGGTCCTCGCCCTCGATCCGCGCCACCGTGGAGGCGCGGCCCTTGTGGGACTCGAAGATCCGAGGCTCCAGCCCGACCTCCGCGAGCTTCTCCGCGACGTACTCGGCGGCCAGCCGCTCGCCCGGTCCCGAGTGATCCCCGTAGTTGCTGGTGTCGATCCGGATCAGGTCACGACAGAGGTCGACGACCTCGTTCTCGGCGCTCTCACCCGAGCCGGTCCTGGCCGCTTTGGTCTCACTCACGCTGGTTCCCTCCGCTGTCGCTGTGGTGCTCCCCCTCATCCTCCCGCGCCCGGCCCGCGTACCCAAGGCCGCCCACCCTCCGCCACACGCCTGTCACACCGACAGGGGCGTGATCGAGCACCCCCCAATGTTTGCTATGGTTTTCCACGTCGGAACGGGCCGGGCCCGCGAGACAGACACCTAGTCCGGGTGGCGGAATGGCAGACGCGCTAGCTTGAGGTGCTAGTGCCCTTTATCGGGCGTGGGGGTTCAAGTCCCCCCTCGGACACAGAGCACGTGCCGATCAGGAGAGATCCTGGTCGGCACTTTGCGTTGCCGGGGCGTTTCCGGGGCCGTCACGGCCTCGGAAGCGGTTCGGCGAATCGTCCGGGCAAGACCTCCGCGGCCGCGTTCACAGCCACGATCCGTCCGCAGCGGTCGGCCACGCCCCTCCTCATGGGTCGCGACGAGCATCGCGGATCCTGCCGCTGACCACCGCGCACGGCCGCACCGTGGCGCCCGGCGCCGCACGAAGGCGACACCGTGCCGGTTCGGCGGGTGCCGCAACGGCGCCTGCGCCCTGGGCAGATCGCGATCCGCCCGGGGCAACTCCCCCGCCCCGCGACGCTCCTGCCGGCGCGGCTCCGCGCACCACCGCCTCTGGATCAATCGGATCGCGTTCCGCCACCTCGGGGGCGCCCCCCGGTCACCCCGGGCGGGCCCTCGAGGGGTCGGCGGTACCGCTCGGCGGCAAGCGGGAGGCCGGCATCGACTCGCGCCGGACCGGGCCGGTACCGCCGGACCGGATCGCCGGCGTCACGGACGCTTCATCATCCGGTCCGCCACCCCTTGTTGAAACGGTTCATTCCTGGTTACGGTCACTCCGGAGAAGGGCGATTCCGAACGAGGAGAACCATGAGCCGCACCGACACCGCCACGCTGCCCTGGTACGAGGATCCGAGCCCGGGTTCCGGTGGGCTCGCGCCGCGGTCCTGGTGCGCGACGTCCGATGCCTGGCGGATGCCCCTGAACGGCGAGTGGGCCTTCCGGCTCTCGCCCGGAGCCGGCACCGAGGACGAGTCGTTCGCCCGGCCGGGGTTCGACGCCTCGGCGTGGGGCACGGTCGCGGTGCCCGGCCACTGGGTGCTCCAGGGAGCCGGGGGCGCTCCCGCGTACACGAACGTCGTCTACCCCTTCCCCGTCGATCCCCCGCACGTACCGTCCGAGAACCCGACGGGTGACCATCTGCGGACGTTCACACTGTCCGGGGACCGGCCGCAGGACGGCGAGTTCGTTCTCCGGTTCGAGGGTGTGGAGTCCTGTGCACGGGTCTGGCTCAACGGGCGGGAGCTGGGCGACTTCAAGGGGTCCCGGCTGCCGCACGAGTTCGCCGTGGGTGATCTGCTGGACTCCGGGGAGAACGTCCTTGCCGTACGGGTGCACGCGTGGTCGTCGGGGAGCTATCTGGAGGACCAGGACCAGTGGTGGCTGCCGGGCATCTTCCGTGAGGTCACCCTGCTGCACCGTCCGCGCGGCGCCGCCCGGGACTTCTTCGTGCACGCGGGCTACGACCACCGGGAGGGCTCCGGAACGCTGCTCGTGGAGTGCGAAGGAGCCGAGGGCCGGGTCCTGGTGCCCGAGCTGGGCGTCGATGTCGCCGCGGGCGAGTCCGTGACCCTGCCGGTCGAGCCGTGGACCGCCGAAACACCCCGGCTGTACGACGCGGAGCTGGTGACCCCCGGCGAGCGGATCCCGCTGAGAATCGGTTTCCGTACGGTCCTCGTCGAGGACGGCGTCATCAAGGTCAACGGGCGTCGGCTGCTGTTCCGCGGGGTGAACCGGCACGAGTTCCACCCGGAGACGGGCCGGGCCGTCGACGCGCGGACCATGCGGCGGGATCTGGTCCTGATGAAGCAGCACAACATCAACGCGGTGCGGACCAGCCACTATCCGCCGCATCCCGCCTTCCTCGACCTGTGCGACGAGCTGGGCCTCTGGGTGATCGACGAGTGCGATCTGGAGACACATGGCTTTGTCGACCTGGAGTGGCGGGGCAACCCGGTCGACGACGACCGCTGGACCCCCGCGCTGCTCGACCGGGCGGCCCGCATGGTCGAGCGCGACAAGAACCACGCCTCGGTGATCATCTGGTCGCTGGGCAACGAGTGCGGTTCGGGCAGCGGCCTGACCGCGATGGCCGGTTGGATCCGCGGGCGGGACCCGGAGCGGCTGGTGCACTACGAGGGCGATCTGTCCTGCAAGGACGTCGACCTGTACTCGCGGATGTATCCGACGCACGCCGAGGTCGAACTCATCGGCAAGCGGGAGGAGGAGCCCTGGGGCGACGCCGGACTCGACGCCAGGCGGCGTGCGATGCCTTTCATCATGTGCGAGTACGGGCACGCCATGGGCAACGGACCGGGCGGCCTGAGTGAGTACCAGCGGCTCTTCGAGCGCTACGAGCGCTGCCAGGGGGGCTTCGTCTGGGAGTGGATCGACCACGGCTTCGCCCACCCCGAGCACGGCTTCGCCTACGGCGGGGACTTCGGCGAGGAGCTGCACGACGGCAACTTCGTCTGCGACGGCCTGCTCTTCCCCGACCGCACGCCCTCCCCCGGGCTCGTCGAGTACAAGAAGGTCATCGAGCCGGTGCGGATCGGCCCGGGCTCCACGGCGGGTTCCTTCACCGTCACCAACGGCCACGACTTCGCCGGGCTGGGGCACCTGGAGTTCGTCTGGACCCGCGAGGTGGACGGCACGGTCGTCGCCTCGGGCGTCCTGGCGGTCCCTGAGCTCGCGCCGGGCGCCTCGGCAGAGGTGACGCCCGACGTCGCGGGCGACGGCCTGTGGACGGTACGGGCAGCCCTCGCGCAGGACACCGCCTGGGCCGGGCGCGGCCACGTGGTGGCCTGGGGCCAGGTGGAGAAGGGTGCGCCGGCCACCCCGGCGCCGTCGGCCGGTGAGCAGCCGGCGCGGTCCGGTGGCGTGATCACGCTCGGGCCGGGCGTCTTCGACGCGGCGACCGGGGCTCCGGTGCGCATCGGGGGCGTTCCGCTGGACGGGCTGCGGCTGGATGTGTGGCGGGCGCCCACCGACAACGACAACGGTGCGCCCTGGCAGCCGGACGAACGGTACGGGCTGCGCTGGCGGGAGCTGGGGCTGCACCGGATGCGGCACCGGATCGACGCGGTCGGGGCGGACGGGGACGCACTGATCGTGCGGACCCGGGTGGCCCCGGCCGGCTGGGACCTCGGGCTGCGCACCACGTACCGGTGGACGGCCTCCGGGGACCGGCTCGGGCTGACGGTGTCCGTGGTGCCGGAGGGCGACTGGCGGGTGCCGCTGCCCCGGCTCGGCATCCGGTTCGCGCTGCCCGCCGCGTACGGCGGTGCGCGGTGGTTCGGCGGCGGGCCGGGCGAGGCCTACCCGGACACCCGGGCGGCCGCGATGCTCGGGACGTGGGAGAGGGAGGTCGACGCGCTCCAGACCCCGTACGTCAGGCCTCAGGAGAACGGCGCCCGGGCGGATGTCCGGTGGGCCGAGCTGACGGGCGCGGACGGAGCGGGGCTGCGGGCCGAGGGCGGCGCACCGTTCTGGTTCACCGCGCGGCGGTGGACGAGCGAGCAGCTGGACGCGGCGGAGCACGGGCCGGATCTGGTGGCCGGGGACCGCGTCTGGGTCAACCTGGACCACGCGGTGCAGGGCATCGGCTCGCAGTCCTGCGGACCGGGCGTGCTGCCGGAGCACCGGCTCGACGCGGCACCGGCGGAGTTCTCGTTCGTCTTCTCGGCGAAGGACTGATCCCACGCCCTCCTCCGGTCCGGCTCCCGCCGGGGCGGAGGAGGGCTTCGGTCAGCGGAACAGGCGGCCCGGCAGCAGGTGCTGCTCACGCAGCGCGTCACGGACCAGGGCCGCGTACTCCGTCGCTCCGCGCTCTGAGGTGTGCGTGTTGTCGCGCTTCTCGTCGGTGAGGTACAGCGCCTTGGAGGCGTCGGGGCCCAGCTCCTCGACACGTTGCCGGGTGAGCGCGGTCAGGTCGACGAGCGGCACGTCGTGCGCGGCGGCCAGGAGACGGATCTGCGCGGGCAGGTCGACCCCGAGGCCGTTGACCAGCAGGGCGGTGCCGTTGTCCAGCGTGCCGTCGGCGTTGAACCAGCGGCGGACGACCGGGGTGACCAGCACCGGCCGGCCGCCCTCGGCACGGATCGCGTCGATCATGGTGGTGAGGTTGGCGCGGTAGTCGGCCTCGGTCGTCTGCTTGTCGTTGTGGGCGAGCTGGATGAGCACGGTGTCGCCGCGGCGGATCAGCGGGCGGACGGTGGGGAAGAGCTGGGGCTGGTCGAGGTAGGTCTGCGAACTCTCTCCGGAGTCGGCATAGTTGGCAACGGATATGCCCGCCCGGAGGTACTGCGGAAGCTCCTGGCCCCACCCCGTGTAGGGGCTGCCGAGCTGGTCGCAGACGGTCGAGTCGCCGATCAGGAACAACTGCGGGGTGCGCGGGGCCGGGGTCACGCGCAGGCCCGCGAGGAGCGGGGCCGGGCCGCCGAAGGCGAGGTCGAGGCCGGGGCTGCCGCTCGCCCCGGTGGGTTCGCCCTCGGGATCGCGCACGTTGACCGTGAAGCTGCGGACCACCTGCCGTCCGGCGGCGGTCGGCGTCTCACCCAGCACGGTGCGCCGCGTCTCGGCCGCGACCGTCGTACGGCCTTCGGTCGCGCCGCCGATGCGGGCGGTGACGCGGTAGGTGCCGGGGGCCACGTCGAAGTGACAGACCACGGGGGCGGATCCCGTGCATCCCCGCGTCGCCTCATCGGCAACCGCAGACGCGGCAACAGCAGGCGTGGCGGCGGATGCGGCAACGGCGGGCGTGGCGAGGGCGGTCACGGCCGCCAGGGCGGTCAGCAGGGCGGGGCCGGTTCTGTGTACAGCGGGCACGGCGGGGCTCCTTGAGGGCGCGGAAGCGGGTGCGGGTGCGCTGCGGTACGGGCCGTCCCCGCACCTCGCGCAAGCGCTTTCTACCCCCGGGAGATGAGCTTTGAATCCTTTCAGTCGAGAAAAATCGCGCGCTCCGTTCCCGCCTCGGACCTCAACCCCCTTCCTGTGCACGGCCTGTGACGACGTAGCATCGACGTTTTGCTGTGATCTTCGCTATTCACCAGGGGGAATGTGATGGGCAGCGGTGTCGGGCGGCGGGCCACGGTCCTCGCCGGGGCGGTCGCCGGAGTGGTGCTCATATCCGGCACCGTCCTGTGGTCGACGGACAGTTGGCCCTTTCGGGACAGCTACTGCTGGGGCGCCTGGGAGCAGAACAGCGGCGCGTCCTTCCTCGGCGACGAGGCGCTGGGCAAGTCCGGATCGGAGCGGCGGGCCACCGAGTCCGCACCGCCTTCCGCCGGACACCCTCAGGCCTCCTGCACACTGGCCGTGACCTCGGAGGTCGAGGACAACGACTCCGACGAGCCGCTCGTCTTCAAGGAACAGATCACCCTGGAGTACGGCCCCGTCCCCGCAGGCGCCAAGGAGCGCCGGGCCTGGATAGCCCAGTACTTCCACGGCTCCGCCGCACCTCTCCCGGACGGGCTCGACGGGCTGGTGGCCGGTGACCGGGCCCTGCTGGTGCTGCCCGAGGCATGCGACGCCGACGGCGGCAGGCCGTCCGTCGTGACGATCCGCAGCGAGAGCACGGGCGACGGCCATCTCGGCAAGGTGGCCATGCCCTTCACGATCGGCAACGTCGAGGATGTCGGCCGCATGCTGCTCGACGCCGCCGGCACCGGGATGAGGAAGGCGGGCTGCGCGCCCGGCAGCCCCCTGCACATGACGTCCCCGATGGTGACGGTGGCCGAGGACCACGAGTCGGCACGGTCACCGCTGTGCCGGATACCCGGCATGAACTTCGACTTCGGCAAGGGTTCGCGCTACGAGCAGCAGGTGGGCGCGGTCACCGACGGTCTCCAGACGTGTTCCGTGGTGTGGAAGACCCTGCGGATGCCGGACGAGCCGTCGGCGAACTACGTGATGGCGCGCAACCCGCGCATGGTGGCCCTGTTCGACGGGCTTCCCGAGGGGTCCGCCCAGGGGTTGCTGCGTACCACCTGCGGCGGACGGCCGACGGTGTTCTACGGACACGTCGAGACCGGTCTCCAGGACCGGGGCCGCCCCGACGACCAGCGGGTGTTCGACAGGTTCGCCGAGTCCGTCGGCAAGCGCATCGGGTGCGGGAGCGGTGAGGGTGCATGAACGAGGACACATCCGCGGTGGACACCGGCCCCGAGAGCACATCCGTCACGGGCACCGGGCCCCAGGACACATCCGTCGTGGGCACCGGGCCCGAGAACACATCCGTCATGGACGCCGGGCCCGAGGAGGCGCCGGACACCACCACCTCTCCGCCCGGCTTCGTGCGCCGCCTGCTGCGCAGCCGTACGGCTCGTGCCGTCACCGCCGCCGCGCTGGCCGGGGCGCTCGTCGGAGCCGGGGCGGTGGCCTGGCGCACGGACACGCTTCCGCTCCTCGGGCCCGCGCCCTGCTGGGACTCGCTCGGCGACTCCACACTCACCGAACTGTTCGGCGACCGCAGGACCGAGGTCGAGGAGCAGTCCCTGCGGAACGATCCGCAGGGCGACGGGCTGGACTTCGGCCAGTGCCGGATCACCAGCTACAAGGACGACCGGGCCCGCCGCCAGGTGACCGTGAAGGTGCACCGGCTGGACGGCCTCCGGGGCACCGACGGGCAGCAGTGGCCCCAGGAGTTCCTGGCCTCCGGCATGGTGGCGCTCGGCGACGGGCTGCCCGGCATGGCGTCCGGATCGCGTGCCTGGATCGCGCTCCCGCAGAGCTGCACGGGACGCGGCGAGTTCACCGGACCCACCGTGGTGGACATCGGCATGGGCCGGGCGGGCCTGGACATCTCGTCGGAGTACGAACGGGAGGACCGGGCCGCGCTGACCGGCGCCCTGGTCGAGGCGGCCAACGGTGTCATGCGGTCCTTCGACTGCTCGGGGGTCTACCGGGCCCCGCGCACCCTGCCGTCCACCGTGACCTGGCAGGACGCCGACACCGAGGCCTTCTGCGGCATCAAGGGCTTCGCCCTCCCGCCCGCGTACCGCAAGGAGCTGCTCCGTAACCGCGTAGGCGGCGACGGCGGGCCGGCCCGGGTCTGTGAGGCGTCCGGTGAGTACCGGGAGGCGGTCGTGCGGATGACGACGGTGGCGGACCCGGCGCTGACCGAGATCTACTCCTGGGACGCGCTCCGCTCCGGTGCACCCGTCAAGGGCACCCGGGGGTACGGGAAGACCGGCGGGAACCGGGCTGTGTTCCGGGCGGTCTGCCAGACCGGCCCGGTGGTCTTCGTGGTGGAACAGCTGCGCCAGACGGGCGACGGGAAGTTCACGCTCGCCCATGACCTGCTGCCGGGCTACGCCGCGGCGGAGGCCGAACGCATCGGCTGCGGGCCGTTGGAGCTGACGTTCCCCGAGGTCTGACACCCCCGGGGCCGACCTGAGGGCTGTCCCGTAATCCGTGGTGGATCAGCGCGCGGCGCCGGATGCGGTGCATCGCAAGGCGGAGGAGCGTCCGCATACTGGATGTGTTCGGACGTTCCGACAACGCGGCGAGGTGCCGTAGCTGTCGTCGCGCGCCCGCCAGGGATTACGGGACAGCCCTCAGGGGCTCCACCCCTGTGGGAGGATGCCCGGCACCATGAGAACCAGCACCGAGGCGTCCGGCGGGCCCCGATGAGAGGCCGCGCGAAGCCTCCGCCGTCGCCGCTGCCCCAGCGCGACGGGGTCGACCCGGTGCGGGTGCGGCTGCCGGAGGACCCGGACGGGCGGTGGCCGACGGTCCGTGACCACCTGCTGGCACGGTTCGCCGACGCGATCGGCTCGGAACAGGTCGACGCCATGCTGACCGGGGGCCGGTTCGCCTCCGTCCAGGGCGCGGTGGCGGGCGAGGAGCCGTACACGCCGGGCCGGTACCTCTGGTTCCACCGGGACTTCGCACCGGAGGAGCCGGTGCCCTTCCCGGTCGGCGTGGTGTACCGGGACGCGCACCTGATCGTCGCTGACAAGCCGCACTTCCTGGCGACGACGCCGCGGGGCCGGCACATCACCGAGACCGCGGTGGCCCGGCTCCGTCGCGAACTGCGACTGCCGCTCCTGCAGCCCGCCCACCGGCTGGACCGGCTGACCGCGGGCCTCGTCCTGTTCGTCGTACGGCCGGAGGAACGGGGCGCGTACCAGACCCTGTTCCGGGACCGTCTCGTGCACAAGGAGTACGAGGCGGTGGCGCCGTACGATCCCTCGCTGGCACTCCCCCGCACCGTGCGCAGCCGCATCGTGAAGGAGCGCGGGGTGATCGCCGCCCGTGAGGAGGCGGGCGAGCCGAACAGCGAGAGCCTGATCGAGCTGCTGGAGCACCGGGAAGGGCTCGGCCGCTACCGGCTGCGGCCCGCTACCGGGCGCACGCATCAGCTCCGGGTCCATATGAACAGCCTCGGGCTGCCGCTCGTCCACGACCCCGTCTACCCCGTGGTCCAGGCGGATGGCGCACCCGACGACTTCGCGCACCCCCTGCAACTCCTTGCCAGGGTGCTGGAGTTCACCGACCCGGTCACGGGAGAGCCGCACCGCTTCGAGAGCGGGCTGCGGCTCTCCGCGTGGCCGGGGTGACAGCCCGGGACGTCAGTGGCCGCGGGCGATCCACTCCTCCAGGTGCGGGGCCTCCGCGCCGATGGTCGTGGAGTCGCCGTGTCCGGTGCGGACGGTCGTCGCCGGGTCCAGGGCGAGCAGCCGGTCCCGGATCGAGTCGACGATCGTCGGGAAGTGGGAGAAGGACCGGCCGGTGGCGCCGGGCCCGCCCTGGAAGAGCGTGTCACCGGTGAAGACCGTCGACAGCTCGGGGGCGTACAGGCAGACCGCGCCCGGGGCGTGGCCCGGGGTGTGCAGGACGGTGAGGGTCGTACCCGCGATCCGGATCTCCTGGCCGTCGGTCAGTTCGCCGTCCGGGGCCCGGTCCGGGTGGGTCTGCTTCCACAGCGGCAGGTCGTCGGGGTGGAGCAGGACCGGTGCGCCGGTGGCCTCGGCGAGCGCCGGGGCCGCGTCGATGTGGTCGTTGTGCGCGTGGGTGCAGATGATGGCGCGCAGCGTACGTCCGCCGAGTGCGGCCTCGATGGCGGCGGCGTCGTGGGCGGCGTCGATGACTACCGCCTCGGTGTCGTCACCGACGATCCAGACGTTGTTGTCGACGTCCCACTCGCCGCCGTCGAGGGCGAAGGTGCCGGAGGTGACGAGGTGGTCGATGCGGGCGGTCATCAGAAGACCACCACCGAGCGCAGGACGTCGCCGTCGTGCATCCGGGCGAAGGCCTGCTCGATGTCGCCGAGGCCGATGGTCTCGGTGACGAACGCGCCGAGGTCGATCCGGCCCTGCTGGTGCAGGTCGATGAGCATCGGGAAGTCCCGCGAGGGCAGGCAGTCGCCGTACCAGGAGGACTTGAGGGAGCCGCCCCGGCCGAAGACGTCCAGGAGCGGGAGTTCGAGCTGCATCTCCGGGGTGGGGACGCCGACCAGGACGACGGTGCCCGCGAGGTCCCGGGCGTAGAAGGCCTGCTTGTACGTCTCCGGGCGGCCGACCGCCTCGATGACGACATCGGCGCCGTTGCCGTCGGTGAGCGCGCGGATGGCCTCGACCGGGTCGCCGGCGCGGGAGTTGACGGTGTGCGTGGCACCCATCTTCTTCGCCGTCTCCAGCTTGCGGTCGTCGATGTCCACGGCGATGATCTTCGCCGCGCCGGCCAGCCGGGCGCCGGCGATCGCCGCGTCACCGACACCGCCGCAGCCGATGACGGCGACCGAGTCGCCGCGGCCGACCTGACCGGTGTTGATGGCGGCGCCGATGCCCGCCATCACGCCGCAGCCGAGGAGTCCGGCGACGGCCGGGGAGACCTCGGGGTCGACCTTGGTGCACTGGCCGGAGGCCACAAGGGTCTTCTCGGCGAAGGCGCCGATACCGAGCGCCGGGGACAGCTCGGTGCCGTCCAGCAGAGTCATCTTCTGCTTGGCGTTGTGCGTGTCGAAGCAGTACCAGGGCCGGCCGCGCAGACAGGCGCGGCACTGGCCGCACACGGCACGCCAGTTGAGGACGACGAAGTCGCCCGGCTCGACGTCGGTGACGCCGTCGCCCACGGACTCCACGATGCCCGCGGCCTCGTGACCGAGGAGGAAGGGGAAGTCGTCGTTGATGCCGCCCTGCTTGTAGTGCAGGTCGGTGTGGCAGACGCCGCACGCCTGGATCTTCACCACGGCCTCACCGGGGCCGGGGTCCGGAATCACGATCGTCTCGACCCGTACCGGCTCGTTCTTTCCCGGTGCGATGACCCCTTGTACGTGCTGCGCCATTCCCGTGGTCTCCCTTTCCGACTTTCTCCGAGATCGATTCCCGACTTTTCCTGAGATCGATCACGAGCAACCGTACGCGGTGCAGAGCGTGTGTCGAGTTGCCCCGTGGGAAGAAGGAGCGGCGGCGGTGCGTACGACCGCAAGGCACCGAAGCGACCGCGTGGCCAGGTCACGTGGTCGTTCCGGCAACGCCGTGAGCGTGCGTGCCCGGCGTGTGAGCGTGCGTGCCCGGCCCCGCGACGCCACCGGGCGACTAGGCACGGGCCCCGGGCCGCGCCGCGTGGGCACACCACCGTACTGCCGCGGGCGGCGCCGCGCGTCAGTCCCCGTACACCCGGCGGCCTCCCACATACGTCGCCAGGACCCGGGCATCGGCGATCTCCTCGGGCGGCGCGGCACGGAGGTCGCGGTCCAGGACCACCAGGTCGGCGAGGGCTCCGGCCCGGATGCTGCCCGTGTCGTCCAGGTGGTTCACGTAGGCGGAGCCGGCCGTGTAGGCGGCGAGCGCCTCGGTCAGGGAGATGCGCTGCTCCGGGAGGAAGACCGGGCCGGCACCGCCGGGTGCGACACGGTTGACCGCGGTGTGGATGCCGTGCAGCGGATCGGCGCTGCTGACGGGCCAGTCGGAGCCCGCGGCCAGGGAGGCGCCGGCGCGCAGCAGGGCTGCGAACGGGTACTGGAGTGCGGCCCGTTCGCCGCCGAGGAAGGGGATGGTCAGCTCGTCCATCTGGGGTTCGTGGGCGGCCCAGAGCGGCTGGATGTTGGCGGTGGCTCCCAGTGCGCGGAAGCGGGGGATGTCGTCGGGGTGGACGATCTGGAGGTGGGCGAGGTGGGGGCGGGTGTCGGTGAGACCGTTGGCAGTGCGGGCGGCCTCGACCGCGTCCAGGGCCTCGCGCACGGCTCGGTCGCCCAGCGCGTGGAAGTGGGTCTGGAAGCCGAGGGCGTCCAGTTCGGTGACGTACCGGCGCAGTTCGACGGGGTCGACGAAACTGGTTCCGCTGTTGGCGGTGGCGCAGCCGCAGGCGTCGAGGTACGGGGCGAGGAGGGCTGCGGTGCCGGTCTCGGCGACCCCGTCCTGCATGATCTTCACGGAGCCGGCGCGGAAGTTCCGGCCGGTCAGCGCCTCGCGCCGGGCGACCAGTCCGGGGATCTGCTCGGTGCCGTGTTCGCGGTCCCACCACAGGGCTCCGGTGACGCGGGCGGTGAGCGAGCCGTCGCGGTCCGCCGCGAGGTAGGCGTCGGCCACGTCGTCCATCGAGCCGTAGGTGCCGACGATGGCGTCCTGCCAGGCGGTGATGCCGTGGGCGTGGAGCAGGCGCTGGGCGTGGAGCAGGCCGGCCAGGCGGTCGGCGGCGGTGGAGCGCGGGGCGTGGCGGGCGACCAGGTCCATGGCGCCCTCCTGGAGGAGTCCGGTGGGCTCGCCCCGGTCGTCGCGTTCGATGCGGCCGTCGGCGGGGTCGGGGGTCCGCGCGGTGATCCCGGCGAGGGCGAGGGCGCGGCTGTTGACCCAGGCGCCGTGGTGGTCGCGGTTGACCAGGCAGGCGGGACGGTCGGGTACGGCGGTGTCGAGCTGCTGCCGGGTGGGGGCGCCGCCTTCGAAGGCGTCCATGGACCAGCCTCCGCCGGTGATCCACTCCTGCCGCGGGTTGGCGTCGGCGTAGGTGCGGACGGCGGCGATGGTGGCGGTGGCGTCACCGGCGTCCGTGAGGTTGCACTGCGCGAGTTCCTGCCCGGCGGTGACGGGGTGGATGTGGGCGTCCTGGAAGCCGGGGAGCAGGAGGCGTCCGGCGAGATCGACCACCTCGGTGCGCGGGCCGATGAGTTCGCGTACCTCGTCGTGGCCGACCGCGGTGATCCGGTCGCCGGTGACGGCGACCGTGGTCGCGCTGGCGGCGTCCGTGGTGTGGACGGGGCCGCCGGTGAACACGAGGTCGGCGGGGGTGCGGGTCATGGTGGTTCCGTTCCGTGGGGTGGTGGGGGTGGGGCCGCCGCCGGGTGCGGGCCGGGGATCAGGCCGGGTCGGGGGCGGGTTCCGCGAGCGCGTCCGGGGGCACGGACCGGCCGGTGACGAAGTAGGGGGATCTCCTTGCCCACTTGGCCCAGGCGGCAGCGACGACACCGGACAGCAGCATGACGGCGGGACAGAAGAGCATGAACCACCCGTTGTCCGGGCTGATCTCGAAGTGGTCGGCGGAGGTGTAGAACGTCCAGCAGAGGTACCCGCCGAGGCCGAGCAGCACGGCGGCACTGGTCACGGGGAGCACCACCGCCCGCAACGCCGGTGCCCAGCCCTCGCGCAGGGCGCCGCGGAAGCGTGCCGCGGCGGCCAGCGCGGTGAGTGCGTAGTAGATTGAGACGACGACCCCGATCGCGTTCACGGAGGCCAGGATCAGGTCGCCGACCTTCGGGATGACGAGCGAGAGCACGGCGATGGCGGCGGCGACGCAGCCGATGGCGACGGTTCCGGCCGCGGGGGTTCCGTACCGCGGGCTGACCTTGGCCCACAACGGTCCGAGCGTACGGTCCCGGCTCATCGCGAACATGCCGCGCACGGTGGGTATCACCCCGGACTGCAGCGAGGCGATGGCCGAGAAGGTGAGCGCGATCAGCGGCAGCGCGGCGAGCGGCTGGTCGGCCAGCCGGTCGCCGAAGTAGGTGAGCCCCTGGGCGCCGTGCCCGGTCAGCTCGTCGAGCGACAGGACGCGCTGGAAGGCGAAGGCGCCGAGCAGGAACAGGCCCAGCATCGTGAAGAGCGTGAGGAACCCGGCCCTGGAGGCGTCCCGCGGATCGCGGATCTCCTCGGTGACGCTGAAGGTGGACTCGAATCCCCAGAAGCAGAAGACCGAGAGCAGGAGCCCCTGGGCCAGTTGCTGTCCGGAGGGGATGGTGAACGGGTTGATCCAGTCGAGGCTGAACGGATGCGGCCCGGCGAACAGTCCGTAGCCGCAGAAGCCCAGCAGGACGACGTACTCGAAGACCAGGAGGTACTTCTGGAAGGTGGCGGCCGACCGGAGGCCGGTGATCGCGGTGAAGGTGACGGCGACCAGGACGACGATGCCGAGCGCGGTCGACTGGGCCGTGGAGTCCGGGTCGAGCCGGAGCCCGGCCACACGGTGCAGTCCGCCCTCCGCCGCGAGCTGGAGAAGCGCCGAGCCGGTGACGGTCGTGGTGTACGCGAGGAAGACGACCGTGGAGACGATGCCGATCCAGCCGACGAGGAAGCCGAGCCAGGGGTTGAGGGAGCGGCCGGCCCAGACGTAGCCGCTGCCCATGTTGGGCTCGACCGCGTTGAGCCGGGAGTAGGCGCTCGCGATGCCGAGGATCGGCAGGAAGGCGAGCAGCATGATGATCGGCAGGTGCAGGCCGACGGCACCGGCGGTGACGCCGAGTCCGATGCCGATGCTGGTGGTGGCCGCGGTCGACGAGGCCGCGATGGCGAACCCGTCGACCACACCGAGGCTCTTGCGCAGAGCCGCGGGTGCCCGGTCCGCTCCGGGTGGTTCGTCGCGGTAGGGCGTACGAGATGACGTCACGGTCGCTCCTTCACCGAGGGGCGCTTTTCGGCCCCGATGGCGGCACATCGAACTCCTCGGGGGTTCCACACGTCAACGCTGTTGTCATAAGGTGCCGCCATGAACGCGAGCGAGCGGGTGGTGCCGGAGGAGGCGCGGCGGCGCAGGCGTCCCACCAAGCAGGGCACCGTGCTGTCCGAGGAGCTGATCGTGGAGACGGCGCTGCGGCTGATCGGCGAGCACGGGGCGGCGGCGCTCACCGTGCGCCGGCTCGGCGCGGCCGTGGGGTGCGATCCGAGCGCGCTCTACCGGTACTTCCGGGATACGGACGAGCTGTTGCTCGCGGTGGCCGACGAGTTGATCGGCCGGACGCTGCGCACCTGGCGGCCCACGGGTGAATGGCGGGCCGATCTGCGGTCGTTGGGGCTGCGGATGCACGCGGACTACCTGGCCCATCCGCAGGCGGCGATGCTGACCTGCGCGCGGGTGACCGGGCGGACGAACGAGATCCGGTCGGTGGAGACGATTCTCGGGGTGCTGCGGGGCGCGGGGTTCCCGGACGCCGAGGCGGTACGGATCTACCACGTCTTCGTCGATCAGACCCTGTCGTTCGCGGCGCTGGACGCATCGACGCTGGTGCTCTCGGAGCACGCCAGGACTCTGGAGGTACAGGCCTGGCCGGAGGTCTACGCCCGCCAGTCGGCGGACACGCACCCCCACATCGCGGCGACCGCGCCCGTGCTCGTCGCGGAGATGAGCCGCAGCGGCTATCCGGCCGCGCTGGAGATGATGCTCGCCGCGGCTGCCGCACGGCTGCAGCACGTCAAGGCGTAGGCGGGCGGATCAGGGCGCGAGCACGTCCAGTTCGTGCAGGGCGCCCACCGCGATCTCCTTCGTCAGCCGCTCCGCTTCCACCGCGTCGCCCTCGCGAACCGCCTCGGCGAGGCGGACGTGCAGGGTGACGGCAGCCGGGTCGGGGTCCTCGAACATGACCTGGTGGTGGGTGCGCCCCGCGAGGACCTCGGCCACCACGTCACCGAGGCGGGCGAACATCTCGTTGCCGGAGGCGTTGAGCACGATCCGGTGGAACGCGATGTCGTGCTCCAGGTACCCCTCCAACTGCTGGCCGCGTGAGGTGGCGACCATGCCGAGGGCCCGTTCGGTGAGCTCGGCGCACTGCTCAGGGGTGGCGTTACGGGCGGCGAGCGAGGCGGCGACGGGTTCGATCGCCGAGCGCAGGACCGTCAGCGAGCGGAGCTGTCGCGGGCGGTCGGCGCCGGCCAGCCGCCACCGGATGACCTGCGGATCGTAGACGTTCCACGCCTCGGTCGGCCGCACGGTCACCCCGACCCGGCGCCGGGACTCCACCAGGTGCATGGACTCCAGAACCCGGATCACCTCCCGCACGACCGTGCGGGAGACGTCGAAGCGCTGGGCCAGCTCGTCCGTACGCAGGACCTGGCCGGGCAGGTGCTCACCCGCGGCGATCTCCAGACCCAGGGTGTCCAGCACATGTGTATGCAGCCCCTGGCCCTGTGTGGTCATGGGCCAAGAGTACGGGGGCACCTTCGGGAAGCGGCCTCGGCGGCCTTCAGGAATCCCCGCCCGGCCAAAAAGTACGACGTTTACGTCACAACATCTTGAATAAGTCGTACGTATAGGTTTCAGTAGCGCGACGGACCGATGTCGAGGACGACATCGAGGAAGACAGCGAGGCACCGTAATGAGCACCCCCCACGTCGTTGTGGTGATGGGCGTCGCAGGGACCGGCAAGACCACGATCGGTCCCCTGCTCGCCGCCGAACTGGGCGTTCCGTACGCCGAGGGCGACGACTTCCATCCCGCGGCGAACATCGCCAAGATGTCGGCCGGCACCCCGCTGGACGACGCGGACCGTTGGCCCTGGCTCGACGCGATCGGGCAGTGGGCGCACGGCCGGGCGGGGCTCGGCGGCGTGGTCAGCAGTTCGGCGCTGAAGCGCGCCTACCGCGACCGGCTGCGCAGCGAGGCCCCCGGCGCCGTCTTCCTTCATCTGAGCGGCGACCGGTCGCTCATCGAGGACCGGATGGCGGGCCGCAAGGGCCACTTCATGCCGACCGCGCTCCTCGACTCTCAGTTCGCCACCCTCCAGCCCCTTGAGGACGACGAGGCCGGCGTCGCCGTGGATGTGTCCGGCACCCCCGAGGAAATCACCCAGCGAGCCGTCGCCGCGTTGCGCCGGCTCGACACCTAAGGATCTTCACCGTGACCAGTCTCAGCGTCGAGATGTTGGCAGCGGACGCCGTCGAACCGATCACTTCGGCCGGCAACGCGCAGTTGGGCATCGCCGTCCTGGCGGGCATCGCCGTCATCGTTCTGCTCATCACCAAGTTCAAGATGCACGCGTTCCTCGCGCTGACCATCGGCTCACTGGCACTCGGTTCGTTCGCCGGCGCGGCGCCGGCGAAGACGATAGCCAGCTTCACCGCGGGTCTCGGCTCGACCGTCGCGGGTGTCGGCGTCCTCATCGCGCTCGGCGCGATCCTGGGCAAGCTGCTCGCGGACTCCGGCGGCGCGGACCAGATCGTCGACACGATCCTCGCGAAGGCGAGCAAGCGGGCCATGCCGTGGGCGATGGTCCTGATCGCCTCGATCATCGGTCTGCCGCTGTTCTTCGAGGTCGGGATCGTGCTGATGATCCCGGTGGTGCTGCTCGTCGCCAAGCGCGGCAACTACTCCCTGATGCGGATCGGCATCCCGGCCCTGGCCGGCCTGTCCGTGATGCACGGGCTCATCCCCCCGCACCCCGGCCCGCTGGTGGCGATCGACGCCCTCGGTGCCAACCTCGGCGTCACGCTGGCCCTCGGGGTCCTGGTCGCCGTCCCGACGGTGATCATCGCGGGTCCGGTCTTCTCCCGCTACGCCGCCCGCTGGGTGGACATCAAGGCGCCGGAGAAGATGATCCCGCAGCGCCCGTCCGAGGACCTGGACCGCCGCCCGAGCTTCGGCGCCACCCTCGCGACGATTCTGCTGCCCGTCGTCCTGATGCTGGTCAAGGCCCTCGTCGACATCGTGGTGGACGACCCGGAGCAGGGTCTCCAGCAGGTCACCGACGTCATCGGCTCGCCGCTGATCGCACTGCTCGCCGCAGTCATCGTGGGCATGTTCACGCTGGGCCGGGCGGCCGGATTCACCAAGGGCCGGCTCTCCTCCACCGTGGAGAAGTCCCTCGCCCCGATCGCCGGGGTGCTGCTCATCGTGGGCGCGGGCGGCGGCTTCAAGCAGACGCTGATCGACGCCGGTGTGGGTCAGATGATCCTGGAGTTCTCCGAGAACTGGTCGATCCCGGCGCTGCTGCTCGGCTGGCTGATCGCCGTGGGCATCAGGCTCGCGACCGGTTCGGCGACCGTGGCCACCATCTCGGCGGCCGGACTGGTGGCCCCGCTGGCGGCCGACATGTCGACCTCTCACGCCGCTCTGCTGGTCCTCGCCGTCGGCGCGGGCTCGCTCTTCTTCAGCCATGTCAACGACGCGGGGTTCTGGCTGGTGAAGGAGTACTTCGGAATGGACGTCGGCCAGACGGTGAAGACCTGGTCGGTGATGGAGACCATCATCTCCGTGGTCTCGCTGGCCTTCATCATGCTGCTGTCACTGGTCCTCTAGGGCCCTCCCGGCCGCTCCCCCGGCTCCCGCCACAGCGGGTGCTCGCGACGGGCCCATCGGCGCTCGACCGACCCGGTGCGCATGCCACGGCGTGCCTCCGGGTCGGCGAGCGCCATCGCGATGTGCCCGCCCAGCACGACGCCGATCGCGAGCGCCAGCCAGTCATGGACGAACGTCGCACCGGTCCGCCACATCAGCGGCGCGAGACCCGTGAACCACATCAGCAGCCCGGTACCCGCCATGACGAGCACCGCTCCCGCGATCCACGCCGCGTAGAGCTTCTGTCCGGCGTTGAACTTCCCGGCCGGACGGGAAGCGGGCCGGTGGTCGCGGCGGCGTACCGCCCGCAGCCACTGCCGGTCGTGCGGCCCGAAGCGGTTGAGCCGGCCCAGGTCGGCCCGCAGGGACCGCGAGAGGAGCCCTGCCAGCAGCGGTACGGGGATGATCAGCCCGGACCACTCGTGCACGGTGACCACGAGATGGCGGCGCCCGACGAGTTCGGCGAGCTGGGGCACGTACAGACAGGCCGCCGTGGCCACGCAGGTGAGCATCAGCGCCGCCGTGGTGCGGTGCACCCACCGCACCGGCCGGCTGAACCGGTGGACCCGGCCGGACGCCTCAGGTCGTGGGGGCATCGTCGCGGCCGTTGGACCGGCCGACCCAGGCGTCGACGTCATATCCGAGCTTCTCCCAGTAACCGGGGCGTACGGAGTCCGTGACGGTGATCCCGGAGAGCCATTTCGCCGACTTGTAGAAGTACATCGGGGCCACGTAGAGCCGGACCGGGCCGCCGTGCGAGTGGGACACCGGCCGGTCCTGCATCCGCAGGGCGACCAGCACATCGGCCCGGCGGGCCTGGTCGAGGGTGAGGCTCTCGCTGTAGGTGCCGTCGAAGCAGGTGAAGCGGACCGCCTTCGCCCCGGGCGTCACCCCCGCCGCGTCCAGCAGGGCGGAGAGCCGTACGCCCTCGAAGGGCGTCTCGGGCACCCGCCAGCCCGTGACGCACTGGACGTCCCGCACCATCCGCGTCTGCTCCATCCGCTTCAGGGCGTCCAGGGTGTACGTGGCCGGGCGGTCGACCAGGCCGTCGACGGTCAGCCGGTAGTCGGTGGCGCTCTTCCTCGGTACGGACGTGGCGACGGAGTAGTAGCGGAAGCCGCCGCCGTTGGGCAGCAGGCCGGTCAGTCCGGTCGGGTCCTTGTCGGAGAGCGCCCCCAGGCCGGATTCCAGGGTCCGTTGCAGTACGGGCGCGGCGACGAGCCCCGCCGCGCCGAGGCCCAGCATCGTCAGGACCAGGCGGCGGCCCACCGGGGTGCCTGTGCCGTCCGGGTCGGGGCCCGGCGCCGCCGGATCCGGTTCCGTGCCGGAAGAGGAACTGTTCACCCTCCGATTCGAGCACTCCGGGCCGTCGGACGCCAGGGGCTGCGGTGGTCCGTCGGATTCTCCCCGCCACCGGCGGCCCCCGGATGCCAGACTTGCGCCATGCCGAACCGTGAAGCGCTCAAGCCCTTTCTTCTCGCCTTCCCCGGCCCGCTGCGCGACCGGCTGGTCGGCGCGGTGCTCGACGGCCGGAAGGTGTCGACGACCGGACTGTTCGCGGAGTACCAGGTGGAGAAGGAGGAGCCGCCGCCCGTGGGTGAGCGCTCCGCCCTGATCGACTCGGACGGGCGGGAGATCGCGGTGCTGGAGATCACGGAGGTGCGGATCCTGCGGCTCGGGGACGTCGATGTGCAGCATGTTCTCGACGAGGGCGAGGGCGACACCTCGGTGGCCGGATGGCGGGAGGGCCACGAGCGGTTCTGGCACGGTGACGAGATGCGGGAGGCGCTCGGCGACCCGGAGTTCACGGTCGACGACGACACGCTGGTCGTCGCGGAACGGTTCCGGGTCGTCGAGCTCATCGAACCGGCCTGACCGGCCGCGCCCTCAACGCACGCCGTCCGCGTCCCCGGCGAGGCCCAGCCTCCGCCTGACCGCGAGCAGGCGGGGATGGCGCTCGTGCATCTCGCCCGAGCGGCGGTCCAGCTCCTTGCCGAGGCGCTCCGTGCGCTTCTCGATGTCGAGCTCGTCCAGGATGCGGTCGACCTCGGCGAGCAGGGCCCCGTGCAGTTGCCACTTCCTGGGGTGTTCCTGCACCGCCGCCAGCAGCATGTCCGCCACCCGGTCCCGGGTCGCGCGGCTGGTCGTCAGCGCGTCGGCCAGCCGGTCCTCGGCGTTCTCGGCACTGGCGGCGACCGGAGTCGTGATCAGGACCGAGAAGCTCTCGATGGCGCCCGCCAGCTGCCCGAACAGCTCGGTGAGCCCGGAGGCCACGTCCGCGGGGAAGAGGGCTTCGTCGACGCGCTCCTTGGCCAGGTCGGTGAGTGTCCTGGACATCACCCGCAGCACCACGGCACAGATCTCCAGGGTGTCGAGACCGGTGCGCAGCACGACGCGGTAGAGCAGCCCCTGACGCACGCGCGGGTTGAGCATGAGGCTCTCCTCCGCCTGCCGCAGCGAGGCGTCCACCGCGACGATGTCGTGGTCGATGCGCCGGGCCCGGTGCAGCCGCTCGGCCGCGTCCTCGACGGTGACCCGGCCGCCGAGGTCGCCGCCCAGGTCGCGGAAGAGGTCCCCCATCTCGCGGGCCAGGCCGTCGATCGAGGCCCCCGCTGTCTGCACCCACACGGGCGGGGCGAACAGCAGGTTGAACAGCAGCCCCACGCCCGCGCCGATCAGCGTCTCGAAGACGCGCTCCCACGCGGTGTCGGCGACCTGGGCGACGCCGAGGACCAGCATGGCGCTGATCGCCACCTCGGGGACGAACTCGTTCACCCGGACCAGCCGGCCGATGATCAGCGAGGTGAAGATCGTCAGCCCGAGGCTCCACCAGGACAGCCCCACCAGCGAGCTGAACCCGCTCGCGATGAGCACCCCGACGATCACGGAGTTCACGCGCCGGATCCCCGTGGTGAGGGTGGCGTAGAGCGTGACCTGGACGACGAGCAGGGCGGTGAGCGGGGCCGTGAGGGGCGCGGGCTGGGAGAGCGTCGCCGTCGCCACGGCGTAGGCGATCACCGCCGCTCCCGTGGAGCGCAGGGTCTGGGCCCCCACGGGTTCGGTGGTGCGCCGGACGAGTTTGATGACGGGCTCGGCTACTCCTGGCATCTCCCTACCGTGCCCGGATCCGGCGCCCCCGCCCGGTTTCCCGCCCGAACCCCACCGGACGGACGCGCGGAGGCGTCAGAAGACAGCCGGGGAGTCCTCAGCCGACCGCCTCCGCGGCGGCCCGGCCCGCCGCCCGGCCGGAGAAGATGCAGCCGCCGAGGAAGGTGCCCTCGAGCGAGCGGTAGCCGTGCATCCCGCCGCCGCCGAACCCGGCCGCCTCACCTGCCGCGTACACCCCGGCCAGTGGGGTGCCGTCCGCGGTGAGGACCCGGGAGGACAGGTCCGTCTCCAGTCCGCCGAGCGACTTGCGGGTCAGGATGTTGAGCCGTACGGCGATCAGCGGCCCGGCCTTGGGGTCGAGGATGCGGTGCGGTGCTGCGGTGCGGATCAGCTTGTCGCCGAGGTAGGTGCGGGCGCCCCTGATCGCGGTGATCTGGAGGTCCTTGGTGAAGGGGTTGGCGATCTCCCGGTCGCGGGCGGTGATCTCGCGGCGCAGTTCGTCCTCGTCGATGAGCGCTTCACCCGTGAGTGCGTTCATGCCGCGGACCAGGGCGCCGAGGTCCTTCTCGACGACGAAGTCCACGCCGTTGTCCATGAACGCCTTCACCGGTCCGGGCACGTCCGCGCGGGCCCGGCCGATCACGCCGCGGATGGACTTGCCCGTCAGGTCGGGGTTCTGCTCGGAGCCGGAGAGCGCGAACTCCTTGCCGATGATCTTCTGGTCCAGGACGAACCAGGTGTAGTCGTGGCCGCTGCGCATGATGTGTTCGAGGGTGCCGAGCGTGTCGAAGCCGGGGAAGAGCGGGACGGGCAGCCGCTTGCCGCGGGCGTCCAGCCAGAGCGAGGACGGGCCGGGCAGGATCCGGATGCCGTGCTTGGCCCAGATCGGGTTCCAGTTCTCGATGCCCTCGGTGTAGTGCCACATCCGGTCGCGGTTGATGTGGTGGGCGCCCGCCTCCTCGGTGATGCCGAGCATCAGCCCGTCGACATGGGCGGGTACCCCGGAGAGCATCTTCTCCGGCGGGGTCCCGAGCCGCTCGGGCCACTGCTTTCGGACGAGGTCGTGGTTGCCGCCGATACCGCCGGAGGTGACGATCACCGCCTGGGCCCTGAGCTCGAAGGTGCCGGTCGTCTCCCGGCTGCTCGCCGTGCCTCGGGCCGCGTCGCTGGGCGCCAGGATCTCGCCGCTCACGGTGTCGACGGTGCCCCCGGTACGGCCGAGGCCGGTGACGCGGTGGCGGAAGCGGAAGGTGACGAGTCCCTTGGCGACGCCCTCGCGCACCCGGCGCTCGAAGGGGGCGACTGCGCCGGGGCCGGTGCCCCAGGTGATGTGGAAGCGGGGGACGGAGTTTCCGTGGCCGTTCGCGTCGTAGCCGCCGCGCTCGGCCCAGCCGACGACGGGGAAGAACCGCATGCCCCGCTGGTGGAGCCAGGAGCGCTTCTCGCCGGCGGCGAAGTCGACGTACGCCTCGGCCCACTTCCGCGGCCAGTGGTCCTCCTTGCGGTCGAAACCGGCCGTGCCGAACCAGTCCTGGAGGGCCAGCTCGTGGCTGTCCTTGATCCGCATCCGGCGCTGCTCGGGCGAGTCGACGAGGAAGAGTCCGCCGAAGGACCAGTGCGCCTGGCCGCCGAGCGACTGCTCGGGCTCCTGGTCGAGCAGAATGACCGAACGGCCCGCGTCGACGAGTTCCGCGGTGGCGACCAGCCCCGCGAGTCCCGCCCCGATCACGATCACATCAGCGTCGTACGCCATGGGTTCCATCCTTGTCGGGGCGACCGGGCCGCGGTCCGGCGGAAGGACCGCCCGTCGTCCGTGCGGCCGCTCGCGAAGTTACTCGTGCGTCAGATCTTCGGCACCGGCCGTCCCGGCGTCAACCGCCCGGTCGGCGGCGCTTCGCGCCGCGGGTGTCGTGCCCAGGCGCTATCGTCGACAAAAATCACCCTCTTACGGCCTGACTCGGGGTGGGGAAGCGTGTCGGTGCTGGTCATCGTGCTCTCCGTGAGCGCCGCTTGCTGTCTGGGGTTCGGCTTCGTGCTGCAACAGGCCGCCGCCCGCCGCGCCCCGAAGAGCGACTACCTCTCGCCCCGGCTGCTGCTGGACCTGATGCGGGTGCGCAGCTGGCTGGCCGGCATCGGCCTGATGGTCTGCGGCATGGTGCTGGGCGCCCTGGCCCTGGGCAAGGGTGAGGTCTCCGTCGTCGAACCGCTCCTGGCCACCAATCTCCTCTTCGCGATGGCCCTGTCCCGTCACCGCACCGGTCAGCGGCTGGGCCGGCAGGGCTGGGCGGGGCTCTGGCTGCTGGCCGGCGGGGTCGCCGCGTTCCTGGTGGCGGGCGAGCCGAAGGGCGGGCAGGCGGTGTCGAGTCCGCTGCGGCACTGGCTGGTGATCGGTGTGGTGGTGGGCCTGGCCCTGCTGCTGACCGCCTTCGCCAAGCGCTCACGGTCGGGGGTGTCCCCCGCACTGCTCGCGGTGGCGGCGGGACTGCTCTACGGGCTTCAGGACGCCCTCACCCGCGTCAGCGGGCAGCGGCTCTCGGACGGCGGCTGGGCGGCGCTCGTCACCGGCTGGCAGCCGTACGCGGTGCTGGTGCTGGGGGTGACGGGGCTGATCCTCGTCCAGAGCGCGTTCGAGACGGGCCCGCTGCGGATGTCGCTGCCGGCGCTGACCGCGGCCCAGCCGCTGGCCGGGATCGCGTGCGGGATCGGCTTCATGGGCGACCAGGTGCGCACCGACACGGGCGCGCTGGCCTGGCAGGCCGCGGGACTCGCGGCGATCGTGGCCGGGATCGTGCTGCTGGGGCTGCACCCGGCCATGCCGGAGGGGCCGGTGGGCGGACGCCGTACGCAGAGCCTCCAGCCGCACTGAGAAACCGGGCCTCCCGGTGATGTCCGGTTCCTCACAGTCCTCCGGGCGGCCTGGCAATTAATAATGGCCAGCATTACATTGGCCCCATGGCGAGAACGTCGGGACAGTCGGGACAACAGACCAGGGACAAGCTGATCCGCGCGGCCGAGGAGATCTTCGCCGCTCAGGGCACGGACGGCGCCCAGCTGCGCGACATCGTCGCCCTGGCGGGCCAGAGCAACCCTTCCGCGGTGCAGTACCACTTCGGTTCCCGTTCCGGGCTGCTCGACGCCGTGATGACCGGCCGCCAGGAACGCACCGAGCGGGTCGTCGCACCGCTGCTCGACGGGCTCCCCGGGGACTGCGGCGTACGGGACCTGCTCACCGCTCTGGTGACGGCGGAGGCGAGCCTGCTCGCCGACGACCGGGGCCGCCGCTGTCTGCGGATCTCCGCGCAGCTCAGCCATGAGACCGGGCTGCGGACGGGCGCACTGCACCCCGCGCTGGACGGCACCGCCTACGGACGGCTGATCGGCCGGATCGGGGACCGTCTGGGCGCGCTGCCGCAGCCCGTACGCCTGGAGCGCCTCGACCTGGCGCTCACCCTGATCGGCGCGGCGCTGGCCGACCGGGCCCGCCAAGGGCTCGACGGCACGGAACCACTGACCGGGCAGGAGCTCTTCCTCGCCGACCTCATCGGCACCACCACCGCGTTTCTGCACGCCCCCGCGCCGCACGGCGCGTGAACCACCCGCTCCACAAGAAGGACATGTCATGACCGACAAGAACACCCTCACCGGCCGCACCGTCATCATCACCGGCGCCGCCCGCGGCCTCGGCGCCGAGGCCGCACGCCTCGCCGTGGCGGGCGGCGCGAACGTGGTGATCACCGACGTACTCGACGAGGAGGGCGCCGCCACCGCGGCCGGACTCGGGCCCAGGGCCCGCTTCCTCCACCACGACGTGACCTCGGAGGAGGACTGGCAGCGCGTCGCCGCGTTCGCCCTCGCCGAGTTCGGACGGATCGACGGCCTCGTCAACAACGCGGGGGTCTCGACCGGTCAGATGCTGGAGACCGAGACGGTCGAGCATTTCCGCAAGGTCATCGACATCAACCTGACCGCCGTCTTCATCGGCATGAAGACGGTGATCCCGGTGATGAAGGAGAACGGCGGCGGTTCGATCGTCAACATCTCCTCGGCGGCCGGTCTGATGGGCCTCGCGCTGACCTCCAGCTACGGCGCGTCGAAGTGGGGCGTGCGCGGCCTCACGAAGGTCGGCGCGGTGGAGCTCGGCACGGCGAAGGTACGGGTGAACTCGGTGCACCCCGGCATGGTGTACACCCCGATGACGGCCTCCGTCGGCATCCAGCAGGGCGAGGGCAACTACCCCAACACCCCGATGGGCCGGGTCGGCGAGGCCGGTGAGATCGGAGAGGCCGTCGTGTTCCTGCTCTCGGACGCCGCCTCGTACGTCACCGGCGCCGAACTCGCCGTGGACGGCGGCTGGACCACGGGCCCGACCGTCAAGTACGTCATGGGGCAGTGAACACCGTCGGAGGCCTGATGTTGGATGAGGGGCATGAACCCTTCTGACGAGATCCTGGACATCGTCGACGAGAACGACGTCGTCGTGGGACAGGCCCCGCGCGGGGAGGCGACCGCGCAGGGCCTGCGTCACCGCTGCGTCTTCATCGAGGCCCGGGACGCCGACGGCAAGATCTTCGTGCACCGCAGGACCGCGACCAAGCTGGTCTTTCCCTCCCACTACGACATGTTCGTCGGCGGGGTCGTCGCCGCCGGCGAGTCCTACGACGAGGCGGCACTGCGGGAGGCCGAGGAGGAGCTGGGCGTCACGGGTCTGCCCCGCCCGGAGCCGGTGTTCAAGTTCCTCTACGAGGGCGGTGGCCACACCTGGTGGTCGGCCGTCTACCGGGTACGGTGCGAGCTTCCGGTGAAGCCGCAGGTGGAGGAGGTCGCCTGGCACACCTTCCTCACGGATGCGGAGCTGGAGCGGCGGCTCGGCGACTGGCAGTGGGTGCCGGACGGCCTGGAAAGCTACCGGCGACTCCAGGCGTTCCGGGAATCTTCCTGAACCGGCCGAAGATGCACTCCAAAGTGGCAGATAAGGTCTGTACGTGAACGAATTTGTGCAGAGCCTGCGGCTGTGGTTCGCGCCGCAGCGGATCCGCGAAGAAGGCGACACTCCCGACTACCGCTTCTCGCTCGCCAACGAGCGGACCTTTCTCGCCTGGATCCGGACGGCTCTCGCGCTGATCGGCGGGGGTTTCGCGGTCGACCAGTTCCTGCCCGAGCTGGCTTGGGGCGTCCGCGCGGGCCTGGCGCTCGCTCTGCTTGCGGCCGGTGTGCTGTGCGCGCTGCGGGCCGTCAACCACTGGGTGCGGTGCGAGCGGGCGATGCGCCGGGGCGAGGACCTGCCGGTCTCCCGGTTCCCGACGCTGCTGAGTCTCGCGGTCGCCGTCGTCGCCGTGGCGATGGTGGTGGTGGTCCTCTTCGGCTGGGAGGGCCGGTGAGCACCGGGGAGCGGGATCCCGGCCTGCAGCCGGAGCGGACCAGGCTGGCCTGGCGGCGCACCACGCTCTCCTGCACCGTGGTGGCACTGCTGGCGGGCAAGCAGGCGCTGCACAGCGGGGCCACCCCGGCCGGGGTGGTCGCCCTGTCGTTGAGCGTGCTCGCCTGGCTGGGGTTTCTGCGCGTGGCGAACCGGCGGGTGCAGTGCATGGGGACCGCCCGCCCGCGGACGCTCGGGGCCCGGGAGGCCCTGACGGCCGCGGCGTGCACGGTCGCACTGGCCGTGTTCGCCGCCGCCATGCTGTTCTGAGCCGCGGGCCCGCGGTCAGTCCTCACCCTCCCAGCCCACGGTGACGACGATCTTTCCGCGGGTGCGGCCCTCGGCGTTGAGCCGGTGGGCCTCGGCGGCCTCCGCCAAGGGGAAGACCCGGTCCACATGGACGGAGACGATGCCTCGCTCGGCCAGCTCCGCCAGATGGGCCAGGTCCTTGGCGTCGGGCCGGACGAAGGCGTACTTCCCGCCGTACGAGAACACCTCGTCGTCGACGATGGACGCGAGGCGTCCGTCCGGCGCGAGCGTCTCGGCGGACACCCGCAGGGCTTCACCGCCCACGGTGTCGAAGGCGGCGTCGATCCCTTCGGGAGCCAGCGCCCGCAGCCGGTCCGCGAGCCCGTCCCCGTACGCCACGGGTTCCGCGCCGAGCTGCCGCAGATGGTCGTGGTTGCGTTCGCTCGCGGTCCCGATGACCCGGCAGCCGGTGTGACGGGCGATCTGCACGGCGAACGATCCGACACCGCCCGCCGCCGCATGGACGAGGACGATGTCCCCGTTGCGGATCCGCAGGGTCCGGTGGAGCACCTGATAGGCGGTGAGGCCTGCCAGAGGCAGCCCAGCGGCCTCCTCGAAGCTCAGGCTCAGCGGTTTGCGCGCGAGGGTGCGCACCGGTGCGGCCACGTACTCGGCGAAGGTGCCGCGGCTGAGGAAGTCCTCCCGCACGTATCCGATGACCTCGTCGCCGACGGCGAACTCGTCGACGGCGATGCCGGGCTGGACGACGACCCCCGCCACGTCCCAGCCGGGGATCACCGGGAAGACCGTGTCCAGAGCGGCATCGAGGTGCCCCTCCCGCGCGACACGGTCGACCGGGTTGACGGCCGCGGCCCGCACCTTCACCAGGACGGTGTCGGGACCGACCTTGGGGTCGGGCCGCTCGCCGTATTCCAGGACGTCGGCCCCGCCGTAACTGCTGTAGCTGATCGCCTTCATGTAACGACCCTCGGGGCGTGGCGGGGCGCCCGCAACTCAGGCCGGAGGCGCCCCGGACGGGCCGGCCCTCACCAGCGCGGGACCGATGGCGTCCGCCACCCCGGCTCGGCCTTTCGCATCGCGGCGGCGTCGTCGCGCTCGCGCATCGTGCCGTCGTCGTCGAGCCAGCGGCGGTGCAGTACGGCCAGGCGTTCCCGGTCGAGTTCCACACCGAGGCCCGGGGCGTCGGGGACGGTGAGCCGGCCGTCCTCGAAGACGTGGCGGGTGGTGATGACGTCCTCGCTCTGCCAGGGGTAGTGGCTGTCGCAGGCGTAGTCGAGGTTGGGGACGGTGGCCGCCACGTGCGTCATCGCGGCGAGGCTGATCCCGAGGTGGGTGTTGGAGTGCATGGACAGGCCGACGCCGAAGGTGCGGCAGATGCCGGCCAGTTCGCGGGTGCGGTGCAGCCCGCCCCAGTAGTGGTGGTCGGAGAGGACGACCTGGACGGCGTCCCGGGCGAAGGCCTCCGGGACCTCGGCGAGCGTGGTGACGCACATGTTCGTGGCCAGCGGTACGTCGGTGCCGACGGCGACGGCGGCCATCGCCTCCGTGCCGCTCGCCGGGTCCTCCAGGTACTCGAGCACGTCCTTCAGCTGCTCGGCGACGTACAGCGAGGTCTCGACGGACCAGGCGCCGTTGGGGTCCAGGCGCAGCGGCTGTCCGGGGAAGGCCTCGGCCAGTGCGCGAACCGCGGCGATCTCCTCGTCGGGCGGGAAGACGCCGCCCTTCAGCTTGAAGGAGGAGAAGCCGTACTCACGGGCGAAGCGCCGGGCCTGGGCGACGACTCCGGCCGGATCGACGGCCGCACCCCAGTCGTCGCGTTCGCCGCCGTCCGGGTGCCCGGCCCAGCGGTAGAAGAGGTACGCGCTGTACTCGACGCTGTCGCGGACCTTGCCGCCGAGCAGCGCGTGTACCGGAAGGCCGAGGGTCTTGCCCAGGGCGTCCAGACAGGCCACCTCGAAGCCGGAGACCACCGAGAGCCGCAGCTTGTCCGCGGTCTGGACGCCGCGCAGGCCGCCCGCGTCGACCCGGCCGTCGGCCGCGCGTGAGTCTCCGCACACCTCGGCGGCGAGGGCGAAGAGGCCGTTCACGTCGCTGACCGGGCGTCCGGCCAGCGCCCGGGCGAGCGGCTCGGCCTGCTCGAGGTACTTGCCGTCGCCGTAGGTTTCCCCGATGCCGGTCACACCGCCGCGGGTGACGACTTCCACGATGAGCCGTGGGGTGTACGGCTGGTGGACGCCCTGAGTGTTGAGGAGCGGCGGGTCGGCTATGAGGATCGGGGTCAGCCGGACTTCGTCGATCAACAGCGCAGTATCCATACGTGAACTCTATTCAGAGGTGCGACTGAACGCCAGAGTCCGGCCGCCTTTCGGGCCGGATTCCGCAGATCCGGTTCCGGAAGTTCACTGGACGACATACCGACTGGTCGGCATCATGAACACCGACGTCTTATCCACCCCGGAGGTGCGCACGATGAGCCCAGTCCACCCGCCAGGTCTCGACCTCGACCGCCTGCGCGGACATCTCGACCGCGAGCGGCCGGGCATGGTGAACGGACCGCTCGACGCCGGGCTCATCGAGGGCGGCCGCTCGAACCTGACCTACGTCGTCACGGACACGGACGGCACCGGCCGCTGGGTCGTCCGCCGGCCGCCGCTGGGCCATGTGCTGGCCACCGCGCACGACATGAAGCGCGAGCACCGGGTGATCAGCGCGCTGCACCCGACAGCCGTCCCGGTCCCCGAGACCTTGCTGCTCTGCGAGGACGACTCGGTCATCGGCTCACCGTTCTACGTCATGGAGTACGTCGAAGGCACCCCGTACCGCACGGTGGAGCAGCTCGGCCGGCTGGGCCCCGAGCGCACCCGCAAGGCCGTGCTGGGGCTGGTCGACACCCTGGTGGAACTGCACGCCGTGGACCCACAGGCCGTCGGCCTCGGCGACTTCGGGCGCCCCGAGGGCTTCCTCGACCGGCAGCTGCGCCGCTGGGGCAAGCAGCTGGACGCCTCCCGCAACCGTGAACTGCCCGGTATCGACGAGCTGCACGCGGCACTCGGCCGGCAGCTGCCCGGCTCCCCCGCGCCCACGGTCATCCACGGCGACTACCGCCTGGACAACGTGCTGATCGGGGCCGACGACGAGATCAAGGCCGTCCTCGACTGGGAGATGTCGACGCTCGGCGACCCGCTCACCGACCTCGGGCTGCTGGTGATGTACAGCTCCGACCTGGGCCTGCCCGAGTCGCCGGTCTCCACCACCAGCGGGGCGGCCGGCCACCCTTCCCCCGCCGAGCTGATCGAGCGCTACGCCGTCCGCTCCGGCCGGGACACCTCCGGCATCTCCTGGTACACGGCGTTCGCCTGGTTCAAGCTCGCCGTGATCCTGGAGGGCATCCACTACCGCTACACCCTGGGCCAGACGGTCGGCGGTGGCTTCGACCGCATCGGCGACCTCGTCCCCGTCTTCATCGAGCACGGCCTCACCACCCTCCAGGAAGGCTGATCCACCCCATGGACTTCGCATTCGACGCCCGCACCGAAGAGCTGCGCGCCAAGCTGCTCACCTTCATGGACGAGCACGTCTACCCGGCCGAGAAGACCGCGGACGAGCAGCGCGAACTGCTCGCCTCGCCGTGGGACACCCCGCAGGTGGTCGAGGACCTGAAGGCCGAGGCCCGCAAGCAGGGGCTGTGGAACCTCTTCCTGCCGGACGCCGAGTTCGGCGCCGGGCTGACCAACCTCCAGTACGCCCCGCTGGCCGAGATCCTGGGCCGCTCGCCGCAGTTGGCGCCGACCGCGCTGAACTGCGCGGCGCCGGACACCGGGAACATGGAGGTGCTGGCGCAGTTCGGCACCGAGGAACAGAAGAAGCAGTGGCTGGAGCCGCTGCTGGCCGGGGAGATCCGGTCCGCGTTCGCGATGACGGAGCCGGAGGTCGCCTCCTCGGACGCGACCAACATCGAGACCCGCATCACCCGGGATGGCGAGGACTACGTCGTCAACGGCCGCAAGTGGTACATCTCCGGTGCGATGAACCCGGACTGCGCGATCTTCATCGTGATGGGCAAGACCGACCCGGACGGTGAGGACATCCGCCGCCAGCAGTCACAGATCCTCGTCCCGCGCGACACACCGGGCCTGACCGTGAAGCGCGCCATGAAGGTGTACGGCTACGAGGACCACTACCACGGCGGCCACGCCGAGGTCGTCTTCGACGACGTGCGGGTGCCGGCGGCCAACCTGGTCGGCGAGGAGGGCGGCGGCTTCGCCATCGCCCAGGCGCGGCTGGGGCCGGGCCGGATCCACCACTGCATGCGGCTGATCGGCATGGCCGAGCGCGCCATCGAGCTGATGTGCCGTCGCGCGGTGGCCCGGAACGCCTTCGGCAAGCCGCTCGCCCAGCAGGGCGTGGTGCAGAACTGGATCGCGGACGCCCGGGTCACGGTGGAGCAGCTGCGGCTTCTGGTGCTGAAGACGGCCTGGCTGATGGACACCGTGGGCAACCGCGGTGCGCACACGGAGATCCAGTCCATCAAGATCGCCACTCCGCGCGCGGTGGTGGGCATCCTCGACCAGGCGGTGCAGCTGCACGGCGCGGGCGGGGTAAGTCAGGACTTCCCGCTGGCCGAGCTGTGGGCCGCGGCGCGGACGCTGCGGCTGGCCGACGGTCCGGACGAGGTGCACCAGCGCTCGCTGGCCCGGCGGGAGATCAAGAAGTACCTGTAGGGGGCGGCCCGGCGGCCGGCCGGGGCGGCGGACCACGTCAGCGTTCGCCGGCCCTGATCGGTCTCCGCGATCCGGTGAGCGACGCGGGCAGCAGTCCGGCGACTACGCCCTTCTCCTCGTCGGACGGGGGTACTCGGTGATGCACTCGGCCGGCCGGACCGGCCCCGCGTGGCGCTGCCCGGGGTCCGTGTCCGATGAGCCGGCCCAGGGCGTGGATCCCTTCGTCCACCAGCGTCCGCGTCGTCGGTCGCCGGTCGCGCACCCTGCGGCTCCACCGACACGTTTCGGGCGTTCGTGCTCCCGCCCGCGACGCCTCAGTAGCCGCCGTACGGCACATGGTCGGCGAGCGCCAGTTCGCGGGCGAAGGCCCTCACCCGCAGCAGGCACCTGGCAAGGAGCCGGAGGGGCCTCGGCCGGTGCGGCCCGTAGGCCGCGTTCCACAGGACGGGGACACGCGTCGGAGTCTGGATATGCGCCATGTATCCACTTTCGCCCCGCTGCGGCATTCGGTCCAACAGATGGATTCGCTGGCTGAGATCGCTACCGTAGATGGATGGAGATCCGTCAGCTCCGCCACTTCGTGGCGGTGATCACGCACGGCAGTTTCACCGCCGCCGCCCGCGCCGAACTGATCGTGCAGTCCGCGCTGAGCACCTCCGTCCGGAATCTCGAACGGGAGCTGGGCGCCGATCTGTTCGAGCGGACCGGCCGCCGGGTGGTGCTGACCGAGGCGGGCCGGGCGCTCCTGCCGTCGGCCCGGACGGTGCTGGCCGGGACCGACGCGGCGCGCGACGCGGTGGCCGCCGTCTCGGGGCTGGCCACCGGACGGGTCCGCATCGGCACGATCCAGACGCTGACCTGCGTGGACCTGGCCGCCGAGCTCGCCGCGTACCACCGGCTGTGGCCCGGGGTGCAGATCTCGCTCCGCGAGGCGACGACTCCGGAGCTGGTGGCGGGGGTGCGCGCGGGCGAGCTGGATCTCGCCTATCTGGCGCCGGACGCGGCCGAGCTCCCGGAGGGCGTAGCGGCCTTCGCGTCCTGGCAGGAGGACCTGGTGCTGATCACGGCGCCCGGCCACCGGCTGGCGACCGCCGGACGCACCCTGATCAAGGACCTGGCCGACGAGCCGTTCGTGGACTTCCGCGCGGGAACCGGCCTGGAGACGGCGGTACGACGGCTGGCCGCCCACTGCGGTCTGGAGCGCCGGATCACCTGCGACGTGACACAGATCCGGCTGCTCGTGGACCTCGTCCGGGCGGGCATCGGCGTCGCGATCGTGCCGCGCCGGATCGGCCAGGACGCGGGGCTGCCGTGTGTGAGCATCCGTCAGCCCGAACCGGGCCGGACCGTCGTGCTGGTGGGCCGGGCTCCCCGGCCGCGCAACCCGGCGGCGGAGGCGCTGCTCGGCCGGCTGGCCGGCAGCGGGTCCTGAGCGGCCCTACGGCCGCAACGCGCGGAGCAGCAGGTCGGCGAGGTGGTCGGCGACCTCCTGCTGGGTCAGCGGGCCGTCCGGCCGGTACCAGGTGGACAGGTGGTGGACCGAGCCGAAGTGGTAGTCGACGATCAGGTCCGCCGGGGTCGCCGTGGAGAACACCCCGCTGCGCTGCCCCTCCTCCACCAGTGCCCGGAAGCGCTCGTGGTAGCGGCGCCGCTCCACCCGTACCTGCTTGTTCTTCTCGGGACTCAGGTGGTGCATGGAGCGGAAGAAGATCGACGCGTCGTCGAGGTTCTCGATGGTGGTGACGACCACATCGGCCGCGGCGTCACGCAGCCGCTGCTCGACCGGCGCGTCGGCGTCCGCGAAGGCGTCGAGCCGCTCCTGCTGGAGCCGCAGCACCCGGGCGTACACCTCCTGGAGGAGGTCCTCCTTGGAGCCGAAGTAGTGGTACAGCGCACCCTTGGTGACGCCGGCCGCCTCGACGATCTCCTGGACCGAGGTGCGGTCGTACCCCTGTTCGGCGAAGAGCCGGGTGGCGGCGGCCAGCAGCCGCTGGGGGACGGGGGTACCGCTCCGGTCCGTCGCCTTGGCCATAGCCGCCACCTTCCTTCCGTGCTGTGGTGAACCGTTCTAACGGGGTGAACGCAGTTCCCGCCTGAGGATCTTCCCACTTGCCGTCTTGGGAAGTTCCGTCAGGATCTCGACTTCGCGCGGGTACTTGTACGCGGCGAGCCGTTCCTTGCAGTACGCACCCAGTTCACCGGGTCCGACCGAGGCTCCGGGCCGCAGACTGACATACGCGCGGACCGTCTCACCGCGGTAGGCGTCGGGGACGCCGACGACGGCGGCCTCGCGCACGGCCGGGTGGGTGTAGAGGACATCTTCCACCTCGCGCGGCCAGACCTTGAAGCCGGAGGCGTTGATCATGTCCTTCTTGCGGTCGACGACGTAGAGCCAGCCCTCGCCGTCCATGAAGCCGATGTCGCCGGTGCGCAGCTCGCCGTCGGGGAAGGCGGCGGCGGTGGCCTCGGGCAGCCGCCAGTATCCGGAGACGACCTGAGGACCGCGCACCGCGATCTCGCCCTGCTCGCCGAAGGGCACGTCAGCCCCGTTCTCGTCGATGATCCGCACGACCGTGTCCGGGCCGGGCACGCCCACCGAGAGGGTGCCGGAGACCGGGTCGACGGGCGCCTCGCGCTCCGGCGGCACCGAGGCGCAGGGGGCGGTGCACTCGGTGAGGCCGTAGCCGTTGCGGATGTACGGGCCGAAGCCCGCCCGGAACTTCTCGACGAGCGCGGGCGGCAGCGGTGCGCCGCCGGAGGAGATCACCTGGAAGGACGCGAAGTGCTCGGGGGAGACGCCTGGGGTCGCGGCGAGCGCCATGAAGGCGGTCGACGGGCCGACGGTGTAGGCGGGCCGGTGCTCGGCGAAGGCGTCGAGGACGACGCCGGGGTGGAAGCGGTACGCCAGGACCAGGGTGCCCGCGTTGGTGAGGCAGACGGCCAGCTGGCAGACCATGCCGGTGATGTGGAAGAGCGGGGCGAGGGCGAAGTAGGAGGAGCCCTCGGCGATGGGGTGGCCGGTGCGCTGGCGCTCGGCGTTGACCATGATGTTGCCGTGGGAGTTCATGGCGCCCTTGGGGGTGCCGCTGGTCCCGGAGGTGTAGCTGATCAGCGCAACGTCGGCGGCGGTGAGCTCCCGGCCGGCGGGGGCCGCGATGCCCTGTCGGGCGACGGCCACCAGGTCGTCTGCGTCACCGGCGGCCGGCAGCCGCTCGAAGTTCAGCACCCGCTCGTCGTTCTTCGTCTGGAGGTCGAGCTCACAGGCGGTGACGGCGATCCTGACGGACGGGGCACCGGCGGCGGTGTCCCGCAGATACGCCTCCCAGGCCCGGTCCGAGCAGATCAGCGCCGTGACGTCGGCGTCCTTCAGTACGTGGCCGACCTCTGCGGACTTGTACATCGGGTTGAGCGGGACGACCGTCGCCCCGGCCTTCCAGGCGCCGAGCAGCGCCAGGACGAACTGCGGGGAGTTCTGCAGCATGATCGCGACCCGGTCGCCGCGCTCCAGCCCCCGGGCGGCGAGGTGCCCGGCCACGGAGTCGGAGAGCTCGTCGGTCTCGGCGTAGGTGAGGCGTCCGTCGAAGTAGGCGAGCGCCGGGTGGCCGGGGGCCCGGGCCACGGAGTCGCGGAAGGCGTGCACCAGCGTTTCGGCGGGGCTGACGGGGGCCAGCTGGGCCTCGCTGAGCAGCGGGAGCCAGGGCTTGGCCGCGTAGACGGACTCGCTCATGCGCCGGTCTCCTCCCACTTGCGCTGGAGGTGGTTCATATTGCCGAGCCAGTGGTCGGTGTCCTTGGTGCGGGCCCGGTAGTAGCCGGCTACCTCGGGGTGCGGCAGGACGAGGAACCGGTCCGTGGCCATGGCGTCGAAGAGTGCGTCGGCGACGTCCTCGGGCTCGATCGCGCTGGGGGCGAGGACGAGCTTCCCGGCCGATCCGGCGGCGGTGAGCATGTCCGTACGCACACCCTGCGGGCAGATCGCGTGGACCTTGACGCCGCGGTGGCGGTAGGTGAGGGAGAGCCACTCGGCGAAGGCGACCACGCCGTGCTTGGTGACGCTGTACGGCGCCGCGCCGATCATCGTCAGCAGTCCGGCGGCGGAGGCCGTGGAGACGAACCTGCCGCTGCCGCGCTCCAGCCAGTCCGGGAGCAGCGCCTTCGCCGCGCGGACGTGGGCCATCACGTTGACGTCCCAGGCCGCGGCCCAGACCTCCTCGTCGGCGAAGACGTCGCCGGGCGAGGCGAGGCCGGCGTTGGCGCAGTAGACGTCCACGGTGCCGTCCAGCGCGTCCCGGGCGGCGTCGACGATCCGCGAGGCGTCGCCGGCGACCGCCACGGCGCCGATCTCCTCGGCGAGCGCCTTGATCCGGCTCTCGTCGAGGTCGTTGACCACGACCCGTGCGCCTTCGGCGGCGAATCTGCGGGCCAGTGCGGCGCCGATGCCGCCTCCGGCCCCCGTGACCACTACGCCCGCGCCCTGCACCGTACTCATCGGTCCCGCCTCTCTCAGCCGACTGCACCGGCAGACTAACCGGTCGGTATGTCGTCGGGGAAGGGGTCTGGGCCGCTCATCCGCCACTCCGTGCACAGCAGCCCCGTCCGGCTCGTTCCCTGCGGCCCTCTCGCGCGCTAGCGTGCGTGACCATGACAGACGTCGCGATCATGGAGGTAGCCGAATGAGCCTGTCCAGACGTGGATTGCTGGCCGCCGGCGGTGCGGTGGGAGCTCTCGCGGCGACCGCCGCTTCGGCCGGCCCCGCAGCCGCCCTCCCCTCACCCGGCAAGGGGCACGGCGGCGGACACGGCCGGGTCCGCACCGGCTTCGACCGGCTGGCGGCGGACGGGTACGCGCTGTTGAAGGGGCAGCGGGTCGGCGTCGTCACCAACCCGACCGGGATCACCTCCGACGTCCGGCACATCGTCGATGTGATGCACCCGGACGAGCGCGTGAACCTGACCGCCGTCTTCGGCCCCGAGCACGGATTCCGTGGCACGGCACAGGCGGGCGGCTCGGAGGGGCGCTACGACGACCCGGCGACCGGGCTGCCGGTCTACGACACGTATCTGAAGAGCGGGCAGGCCCTCGCCGACGTGTTCACCGCGTCCGGTGTGGACACGATCGTCTTCGACATCCAGGACGCGGGCGCCCGCTTCTACACGTACATCTGGACGCTGTACGACTGCCTGGAGGCGGCCGCCCTCGCGGGCAAGAAGCTCGTCGTGCTGGACCGGCCGAACCCGGTGACGGGACGCGCGGCTCTCGGGCCCGTGCTCGACCCCGCGTTCGGCACCTTCGTGGGCCGCCGGGAGATCGCGCAGGCGCACGGCATGACGGTCACCGAGCTGGCGCTGCTGTTCAACGGGGAGTTCCTGGCGGACCGTCCGGCCGAGCTGGAGATCGTGAAGATGTCGGGGTGGTCGCGCGCGGACTTCTTCGACGGGACCGGGCTGCCGTGGGTCCCGCCGAGCCCCAACATGCCGACGCCGGACACCGCGCTGGTCTACTCGGGCACCTGCCTCTTCGAGGGCACCAACCTCTCCGAGGGGCGCGGGACGACCCGCCCGTTCGAACTGCTGGGCGCGGAGGGCATCGACCACACCTGGGCGGCCGCGGCGAACGCGCTGAACCTGCCCGGAGTGGCGTTCCGCGAGGCGTACTTCGCGCCGACGTTCTCCAAGTTCCAGGGCAAGACGGTGGGCGGCGTCCAGCTGCACGTCCAGGACCGCGAGGTCTTCGACCCGGTGCGCACCGGGATCGCGCTGCTCGTGACGGCGAAGCGGACCTGGAGCGGGTTCGCCTGGCGGTCCGACAACTGGATCGACAAGCTCACCGGCAACACCCGGGTCCGCACGATGATCGACGCGGGTGCGGACACGGATGAGGTCGTCGGGGCGTGGGCGCAGGACCTGGCCGCGTTCCGGGCCGTGCGCAAGCGGTATCTGCAGTACCGGTGAGGTGATGCCGGGCGGGCCCGCTGGATGCGGGCCCGCCCGGAAGCCCCGGGGTCCTTCGTCCGGATCGGGCCGGACCCCGCGAGCCCGGCACGATCCGGACGAGAGCCCTCAGCGGTGGGCCGGGAACTCGACCACCTGCTGGTACGTCGGGCGGTTCTGCCAGTGGATCGCCTTCTGTGCGATCCCGCCCAGTGCCCGGTGGATGATCGAGTCGGTGCACCACTGCTCACCGGCCTTGCAGTTGGCGTCGGCCGGGTACACCTCGGCCGCCGGCACCGCCGCCGCCTGCTGCAGCGTGGACAGCAGCGCCGCGCGGCAGCTGCTCAGATCGCCGTTGCCGCAGTACGACTTGGCGAGCGGGCCCTTGACCGGCTGTCCCAGCACCTGGCGCAGGTCCTTGTCGGCGAAGCCCCACCAGCCGTACTGGAAGGCCGAACCGCTGTGCGCGCCGCTCGGCCCGTGGCTGGCCGCCGGGGACTCGTCGGTGGCGAGGTTCGCGGTCAGCGCCCCGTACAGATCGTCACCGAGACCCGGCTTGAACTCCGCCTCGATCAGCCTCGGCCACCACGCGTCCATGATCCGCACCGCGTCGGCGTTGCTGTACGTGTGCGAGCCGGGGCTGCTCTCCTTGCGCTGGGCGCCCGACGCCCGCCAGGAGTCGAGTTGCTGGACCACCGCGTTGAGCTCCGGGTCGGTGACCGGCTGGGAGCGGATGACCTTCAGCAGTTCGGGGAGCAGCTGCTCGCCGCGCAGATCGGTGAGCGCGGCGTCCGCCATTGCCCGGGTGAGGGAGGCGCGGGTGACACCGCCCTCCTCAACCAGCTTCGACACCCGGTCGTCGAGCAGATCGGCCCGGTGCACCGCGCTGAGGCCGAAGCCCGCGGAGGCGTACCCCTCGGCCTGCTTGTTGTTCCAGGAGACGTAGTAGTCCTGGCCGCTGGAGTGCGGGTGCTCGGCGAAGGGGGTGTGCTCGGCGGTGTTGGCCGCCGGGTCGTAGCCCTGCCACTCGTACGCCTTCTCGGCCCTGATGGGCAGGGCCGGATCGACGCCGGCCGCGCGGACCGGGTTCATGCCGCTGTTGTAGTAGGCGGCGGTGCGGGAGTCGGCGTAGAACCAGTTGAAGGCGTAGTCGATGTTGCTCGCCGCCTGCTGGAAGGAGGCGGCGTCCTTCACGTACGACGGATCGTTGAGCATCTGGAAGCCGATGATCGAGTCGGCCTCGTGCCGGTAGGTGGTGCGCAGCGAGGTGTACGCGACCGGCTTGCCGTCCACCGTGGCGCGGTGGGTGACGATGCCGTAGCCGGTGCGCCAGACCTGCATCCGGTAGGAGCCCTTCGCCGTGGAGTCGGCGACGGTCGGCTTCCAGGAGTTGGACTTCTCCAGCTTCTCCATGGCGGTGCAGGCGCCGCGGTAGAGGTAGTGCGTGGAGTCCTTGGTGGGGGCGGAGCCGTCGGGCTCGCACAGGCCGACGGCGTAGGTGTCGGTGATGTCCTGGCCCGCCGAGGTGGCGCTCCAGGCGTAGTCCTGGCCGCGCCCCATCTGGATGTACATGCCGACGCCGGCGAAGGAGACACCGCGGGCGCTGATGCCGGGGCCCTGGAGCTCCTGGAGCATCATCAGCTGCGGGGCGAAGTAGCCGGTCTGCGGGCCGAAGACCGCGATCGGGTTTCCGCTCGCGGTGCTCCTGCCGGAGACCAGCAGGGCGTTGGACATGCCCCGCTTCTGCGCGCCGGAGCCCGAGCCGGGCAGCGAGCCCTCCGGGATGACTCCGTCGTCGTAGATGCCCTGGGCCTTCTTGAGCGTGGCGGGAGCCTTGACGGGGGCCTTCGCGTTGGTGCCTGCGGAGCCGGTGCGGTCGTGGATCAGCGGCTCGGTGGTGACGGAGCCGGGATCCGGGAGAGCGGTGCCGACGGCCTTGTCGGGCTTGTTGGCGTACGGGAACGAGGTGCCGTCGTGGACGGTCAGCACGGCCTCGGGGTCGTTGCGCTGACGGAACGACTCCCAGACCTTCGTGCCCTCGGTGACGCCGTACTTCTGCTGGGCGGAGAGCAGCGACAGCGCCGCCTGCACCTCACCGCCACCGCCGCCGCCGAACTGGCCGCCGACGACCGAGGCGATCGAGATCAGGTCGGTCAGCTGGAACGGCTGGATCTCGCCGATGTTGGTGATCGCGTCGATCTTGCCGGTGAGGACGTACTCGCCGGGGAAGTAGCGGCCCTTCTTCGACTTCTCGCGGTAGGAGTTGATGCCGTCGACATACGCCTGCGCGTCGGCCATGGCCTGTTCGCCGCGGGGGCCCTCATGGGTCCTGATGTAGTCGACCTGGGCCTGCAGATCGGCCTCGGTGTACGGGGCCTGCGGCCAGAACTGCTGCTCCAGGCCCTGGTTGGCCAGCGCACCGCCGGCGAACGAGGTCAGCTCCCCGCGGCCGATGTGACGGAAGAGGTCCATCAGCCAGAGCCGGTCCTGTCCGGCGGCGAATCCGGCGCCGAACTCGGTGCCGTAGCGGGTGGTGCCCTTGATGTGCGGGACGCCGGACACCTTGTCGCGGGTGATGGTGACGTCGTCGCGGGGCGAGGTGACGGACTCGACCTGGTCCTTCGCGACGCCGAAGGAGGCGTCGTTGAAGAAGTCGTTCAGCTTCTGGTCGGTGAGGCCCGTATGCCCGGCCACCAGGCCGTCGTAGCGGTCGAGCTGGTCGTCGCTGTGTGCGGGATGGGTGCCGAACGCCTTGTTGCCGAGGATCTCGACGAGGGTGGCGTTGCCGTTCTCGCCGGGCGGCAGGATGTCGTCGCACTGCCCCTGGCAGTAGTCGACGACGGGCACGGGGTCCGCCTCGCTGGCGCCCGCGTGAGGTGCGGAGGCCAGCAGGGACGTGCCGAGGGCGAGAACGGCCGCGACGGTGGCGGCTCTTGTCCTGCCGGTGCGTACGGACATGCGGGTGCGTGGGGGCATGCGTGCTCCTCCGAGAGGCCGATGCGCCGGAGGTTACCGACGGTATGACCCGTGGGTAAGGTGAACATCGGTCACCTTTTCCGAATCGCCACATCCCGTCGCATGACGAGCCGTCATCTCATCAGGTGGACCAACTCGTCATTGGATGGAGCCGATCCGGGCACTCGTACGTCCACTCACTGACGCCGAAGTGCGGGCGACGGAGTACGAGCGACGGAGGTGGCGGCGCCATGGCCGGTTTCCGGAGTCTTGCGAGACAGGTCCGTGATCCGCGGAGCGATCTGGCACTGCGGCGGTACTCGCTGCGCAAATGCCTGGAACGCTTCGCACCGTACGGCCACCGGGCGACCTGGGACCACCTGTGCGTCCGGCACGGGATAGGCCCCGAGGACCGGGCGCCCGACCCGGCGCGGCTGATGCGCGCGCTGGAGGAGCTGGAGAAGGCGCGGGCGGTCTGGCTGGGTTACGAGGCGGGGTTCGCCGAGCGCCGCAGGCGGGAGAAGCACGACGGACTGCGCCGGCCGGGCGCGTTCGACGACTGGCACCGGCGCACCTGGGGCGGGAACGGGGTCGCGCGGTGCGACGACCCGGCCGTCCACCCGGCGGCGCCGCTCGCCGACGTGCTGCTCCGGCTGATCTCGGCCCTGGAGTCCGAGCCGGGTGCGGGCTGCCCGGTGTGCGCCCGGGCCCGCATCATCTGGCGGCAGGACCTGGACAGCGAGCCGTGGTCCGGTCCGGTGTGCACCGGGTGCGGGATCGTGGTGCCGCAGCCCGTGCTCACCCCCGACGCACTGGCCAGGGCCCGGCGCACCCGGCTCAGCGGTCTGGCGACGGCCTCCTGAGGCGCGGAACGGCCCGCCCGGCACCCGGAGACCGCCGGACGGGCCTCCGCTGACCCGCCGGGGCGCTCAGCACCCTTTTGCGGACCGGTTCGCGCCCTTGAGTTCCGGCATCAGGCGCGAACCGCTGATGCGGTCGCCGGAGACGTCGTCCGGGTTGGAGAGCACACAGGTGTCCAGCGACAGGCAGCCGCAGCCGATGCAGTCGGTGAGATGGTCGCGCAGCCTGCCCAGCTGCCGGATCCGCTCGTCCAGCTCGGAGCGCCACGCCGCGGAAAGCCGGGCCCAGTCGTCCCGGTTCGGGGTGCGCTCCTCCGGGAGCTCGGCCAGGGCGTCCCGGATGGTTGCCAGCGGGATGCCGACCCGCTGCGCCGCACGAACGAAGGCGACCCGGCGCAGCGCGTCCCTGGTGTAGCGGCGCTGGTTGCCACTGGTACGACTGCTGCTGATCAGGCCCTTGGCCTCGTAGAAGTGCAGGGCCGAGACCGCGGCGCCGCTGCGCGCGGAAAGCTGGCCGACCGTGAGTTCATGGAGTGTCTGCGGGATCTGGGGCACTCATCGAACCCTACGCGGCCCACTCCCGGCCGGTCCGTCGTTGACAGGAACGCACCCGCCAACCATGCTGAGCAAGCGCTTAGACAGGCTGGCGGTCGCGGGCGGTTGCGCCTCCCGGTCACCGGCCGGACGGGCGACGACGGATGGCCGAGAGCGGGAAGGCAGGGACCAGGGACATGGCAGAGCCGAGGATCTTCACGTCCGCGCAGGAGCTGCGTGACGGTGTGGGCGAGCAGCTGGGACACAGCGACTGGCTGGAGGTCGACCAGAAGAGGATCGACCTCTTCGCCGAGGCCACCGGCGACCACCAGTGGATCCACGTGGACCCGGAGCGGGCCGCGGCCGGTCCGTTCGGCACCACGATCGCGCACGGCTACCTCACGCTCTCGCTGCTGCCGGCGCTCGTACCGCAGGTCATGCAGGTCGAGAACACCAAGATGGGCATCAACTACGGGACCAACAAGGTCCGCTTCCCCTCGACCGTGCCCGTGGGCTCACGACTGCGGGCGACGGCGGTCCTGAAGAGCGTCGAGGAGGCGGGCGGCGGCGTGCAGGTCACCGCCGTCGTCACGGTCGAGCGCGAGGGCGGCGAGAAGCCTGCGTGCGTCGCCGAGTCGGTGTCGCGCTTCTACTTCTGAGCCGGCCGAGGGCGTTGTCCGGGCCCCTGCCGGGGCCGTGGGCAACGCCCTTCCCGCTGCGGACAACGCCCTTCCCGCTCCCCGGGCGGGCGGCGCGTCAGCGCTTGGCCGCGACCATCCGCAGCACGAGCCCGGCGTACAGTTCGCCCACCTCGTCCGGCGTACGGCTGCCCTGGGCGTTGAACCACCGCGCCACGTCGATGCAGAGCGAGAGCACGGCGAGCGCGGTGCCCGGCACGTCGGGGACGTCGAACTCCCCGGCCGCCACACCCTCGCCGATGATCCGGCGCACCGCCGCGTCGCTCCTGCGGCGCAGTTCGACGATCTCGGTGCGGTGCTCCGGGCCGAGCGCGTCGAGCTCGTACTGGACCACGCGTGCGGTGGTGTGCCGCTCGGCGTGCCAGCGGACGAAGGCACGCACGGCACCGGCAAGCCGCTCGGTGGCCGTGCCCTCGCCGTCGGCGGCCGACTCCAGGAGCGTCAGGGCCCGGTCGTGACCGATCCTGCTGATCCGGTGGAGCAGCTCTTCCTTCGTCTTGTAGTGGATGTAGAGCGCGGCGGGGCTCATTCCGGCGCGGCCCGCGATGTCCCGGGTGGTGGTCGCGTGGTACCCGCGCTCGGCGAAGGCGTCGACGGCCGCGACGAGGAGCCGCCGGGCGGCCTCGGGCGTCACTTCGGCCCACGGCGTGTTCTCGCCGTCGGTCTCCTCCGCCGTGCTCATCGTCGGTCGCCCCTCTCAGTCAGCAGGACGAACACCATACCCCGATCCTGAGCAAGCGCTTAGAGGGTCGAGGGGTGAGATGGTCAACGCTTCTGGAAGGGGTCGTGCTCCGCGAGGATCTTCTCCAGCCGGGCCTGGTCGACCCGGCTGACGATCTGACCGGCCTCCTGCCGGTCCCGGATCACCTTGGCCAGCGTGAAGGCGGACGTGACGAGGTAGAGAACGCCGATGGCGAGGAAGCCGCGCACCCAGCCGTCGGCGTCGAGGAAGTAGATCCCGAGGGCGACCGCCGCCATCGCCACCCCGAAGGACGCGACGGCCTGTCCGTAGAAGGCCGCGGTGCTCTGTTGCTTGACCGATGTCGTCTCACTCATGCCGCTCAGCATCGGGCGGCGTGGCGCACGCCACATCCGCCCGCGTACTCAGGCCGGTACTCAGACGCCCGTTCGGGTGACGCGGGAGTCAGAAGGCGGAGACCCCCGTCAGGGCGCGGCCGATGATCAGCTTCTGGATCTGACTGGTGCCCTCGTAGAGCGTCATCACGCGGGCGTCGCGCAGCAGCTTGCCGACCGGGTACTCGTCGATGTAGCCGTAGCCGCCGAAGACCTGCACGGCGTTGTTCGCGGCGCGGACGGCCGCCTCGGAGGCGAAGAGCTTCGCCTGGGACGCGGCGGTGGCGAAGGGCTCGCCGCGGTCGATCAGGTCGGCCACCCGCCAGGTCAGCAGGCGGGCGGCGTCGACGTCCACGGCGATGTCGCTGATGAGTTCCTGGACGAGCTGGTAGCTCGCGATGGACTTGCCGAACTGCTCACGCTCGACCGCGTACCCCACGGCCGCGTCCAGGGCGGCCTGCGCGATGCCGACACAGCCCGCGGCGACCGACATCCGCCCCTTGGCCAGCGCGGACATGGCGAGGGAGAAGCCCTTGCCCTCGGGGCCCATGAGGGCGGTGGCGGGGACGCGGACGTCCTCCAGCACCAGTTCGGCCGTCGCCTGGCCGCGCAGGCCGAGCTTGCCGTGGATGGTGCGCCGGGTGAGGCCGGGGGTGTCGGTGGGCACCAGGAAGGCGGATACGCCCTTGTGGCCGGGGGCGTCGTTGGTGCGGGCGAAGAGCAGCACCACATCGGCCCAGGTGCCGTTGGTGATGAACATCTTGCTGCCGTTGATGACGTAGTCACCGCCGTCCCGCACGGCCTTCGTCGTCAGGTTCCCGGCGTCCGACCCGGTGCCGGGTTCGGTGAGGCCGAAGCAGCCGACCGCGTCCCCGGAGGTCAGCCGCGGCAGCCACTGCCGCTTCTGCTCCTCGTCGCCCCAGGCGGCGATGGTCTTGGCGACCAGCCCCAGAGAGACGGAGACGATTCCCCGGACCGAGGAGTCACCGCGGCCGAGTTCCTCGGTCACCAGGCAGTAGGCGAGGTGGTCGCCGCCCGAGCCGCCGTACTCCTCGGGGACGGTCAGACCGAGGAAGCCGAGGGAGCCCAGCTTCTTCACGATCGACTTGTCGACGTCCTCGGCCCGGTCCCACTCGACGACGTACGGGGCGACGTCACGGGCGACGAAGTCCTTGGCGAGCTGCCGGACGGCTTCCTGCTCCTCGCTGAGCTCCAGGTTCATCCTTCGACTCCCCACGTTAATTAGCACTGCTAGTTTTAGATCCGCAGGGCCTACTATGTGCCGCATGGCCCGCCCGCGCAAGCCCCTCCTCAGCAGAGCCCGCATCGTCGAGACGGCGAGCGCGCTCGTGGACGCCGAGGGGCTCGACGCGGTGTCGACCCGCCGACTCGCGGCCGAGCTGGGGGTCAGCGGGCCGTCGCTCTACAACCACTTCCGCAACAAGGACGAGATCCTGGACGCGGTAGCCGACTCCGTCTCCGCGCAGGTCGATCTGTCGATGTTCGACGAGTCCGACTCCCGCGACTGGCGGGCAGCGCTGCACGACTGGGCCGTCTCCTACCGTGCGGCGCTCAGCGCGCATCCGCACATCGTCCCGGTGCTCGCCCAGGGCCCCGGCCGCCGCCCGGCCGGCCTGCGGGTCGCCGACGCCGTGTTCGGCGCGATGGTCCGCGCGGGCTGGCCGCCCGCCCAGGCCACCTACATCGGAGCCCTGATGCGCTACTTCGTCACCGGATCGGCGCTCGGCTCGTTCGCCCGGGGCTTCGTGGACGACGAGACGGCGTACGACCCGGCCGACTACCCGCACCTGGGCCAGGCGCATCTGCTGGCGGAGCGCCGCCAGAAGGTCGACGAGGGGGCCTTCGAGACGGGGCTGCGGGCGCTGATCGACGGGCTCGCCCTCCAGTACGCGCCTCCCGCGCAGGGCGTGCGGTAGAGGGCTGCGCCGGCCGCGTCCGCCGGCCCCACGACAATTCGGTGGGCGCCGAACCGTCCTGGCCCTACGGTCTGGACCATGACGACGCCCCCTTCCCCCGCCACACCCCCGGAGCACCGTGACTGGCGGGCCACTGCCGCCGCCTGCACCACCGTGGTGCTCTGGGCCTCCGCCTTCGTCTCCATCCGCAGCGCGGGCGAGGCCTACTCCCCCGGCGCGCTGGCTCTCGGGCGGCTGCTGGCCGGCTCCCTGGCTCTCGGCACCCTCCTGCTCCTGCGACGGGAGGGTCTGCCGCCGCGGGCCGCCCTGCCGGGAATCCTCTGGTCCGGGCTGCTGTGGTTCGGCCTGTACATGGTGGTACTCAACTGGGGTGAGCAGCAGGTGGACGCGGGCACCGCCGCGATGGTGGTGAACATCGGCCCCCTGCTGATCGCCCTGCTCGGCGCCCGGCTGCTCGGCGAGGGGCTGCCGCGCCGGCTGCTGCTGGGCACGGGCGTGTCCTTCGCGGGCGCGGCGGTGGTGGGACTCTCCATGTCGGGGCACGGGAGCTCCTCCGTGCTGGGTGTGGTGCTCTGCCTGCTGGCCGCGGTGGCGTACGCGGGCGGAGTCGTCGGCCAGAAGCCCGCGCTGCGGCACGGCTCGGCGCTCCAGATCACCACGTTCGGCTGCCTGGTCGGCACCGTGACCTGTCTGCCGTTCGCCGGTGCGCTGGTGTCGGACGCGGCCGACGCACCCTTGTCGGCCACCCTGAACATGGTCTACCTGGGGATCTTCCCGACCGCGCTGGCCTTCACCACCTGGGCCTACGCGCTCGCGCGCACCACGGCCGGACGGATGGGTGCCACCACCTACGCGGTGCCCGCGCTCGTGGTTCTGATGTCGTGGCTGCTGCTGGACGAGGTGCCCGCGCTGCTGACCGTCGCCGGCGGACTGCTCTGCCTGGCCGGGGTGGCGGTCTCCCGGAAGCGTCCGCAGACTGGTGCGACGCGGAGGAATCCGCCCCCGCAGGTGGAAGGACCCACTCATGACGCGCAGCGCCAGGCAGCGGACCGGCCGTAAGAAGGCGAAGGGGGCCGACGGCCCGGCTCTCGTGACGCCCGAGGGCCGGCCGGGTGACGCCTGGCGCGAGGACTATCCGTACGACACGAAGCTCGGCCGCAAGGAGTACGACAAGTCCAAGCGTGCCCTGCAGATCGAGCTGCTGAAGCTCCAGCACTGGGTCAAGGAGCACGACGAGCGGCTCGTCATACTCTTCGAGGGGCGGGACGCCGCCGGCAAGGGCGGCACCATCAAGCGGTTCACCGAGCACCTCAATCCCCGTGGTGCTCGGGTGGTGGCGCTGGAGACGCCCACCGAACGCGAGCGCTCCCAGTGGTACTTCCAGCGGTACGTGGCGCATCTGCCGGCCGCCGGGGAGATCGTGATGTTCGACCGGTCCTGGTACAACCGGGCAGGTGTGGAGCGGGTGATGGGGTTCTGCTCGACCCCCGAGTACCTCGAATTCATGCACCAGGCACCGGGGTTCGAGCGGATGCTCGCCCGTGACGGCATCCATCTGGTGAAGTTCTGGTTCTCCGTCTCGCGCAACGAGCAGCGCAACCGGTTCATGAGCCGGCAGACCGATCCGGTGCGGCAGTGGAAGCTGAGCCCGGTCGACCTGGCATCGCTCGACAAGTGGGACGCGTACACCGAGGCCAAGGAGCTGATGCTCTTCCACACGGACACGGCGGACGCGCCGTGGACCGTGGTGAAGAGCAACGACAAGAAGCGGGCCCGGCTGGAGGCGATCCGGCACGTCCTGCACCGCTTCGACTATCCGGACAAGGACGCGAGAGTGGCCGGGGAGCCGGACCCACTGATCGTGGGCCCGGCCTCCCGGCTCTTCGAGCAGGGCGAGATGGAGGCCCGGCTGCTCACCACGGGACGGTCCGGAGCAGGGCCGGGGAACGACTGAGGGCTGTTCCGTAGTCCCTGGCGGGCGCACGACGACAGCTACGGCGCCTCGCCGCGTTGTCGGAACGCCCGGACACCTCCAGTATGCGGACGCTGCTCAGCCTTGCGATGCACCGCATCCGACGCCGTGCGCTGATCCACCACGGATTACGGGACAGCCCTCAGAAGACCACCAGGGCCCGGCCGCCCTTTCCGGCGACCATGTTGTCGAAGGCCGCCGGGATGCCGTCCAGCGCGATCCGTTCGGTGACCATCATCGAGAGGTCGAAGCGGCCCGCCCGGATGTGGTCGGCCAGCACCGGCAGATCGCGGGCCGGGTCGCTGTTGCCGTACACACAGCCCGTCAGGGACCTGCCCCAGTGGAAGATCTCCAGGGCGTTGAACGTCACCTGCTGGTCCTTGCCCCCGATGCCGACGACCGTCGTGCGGCCGCCTCGGCGGGTGGACTCCCAGGCGGTACGGATGGTGGCGGCCCGGCCGACGCACTCGACGGCCACGTCCGCGCCCTGGCCTCCGGTGAGCCCCCGGATCTCGCGGGGGGTGGTGGCGGAGGCGATCACGTAGTCCGTGGCACCCGCCCGGCGCGCGAGGTCCTCCTTCTCCGGGGAGACGTCCACCGCGATGATCTTCGACGCTCCCGCGATCCGGGCGGCCTGGAGCACGGCGAGGCCGACGCCTCCGATGCCGAACACGACGACGGACTCGCCGGCGCGGACCTGGGCGCTGTGGTGGACCGCGCCGTATCCGGTCAGAACCGCGCAGCCGAGCAGGGCCGCGTCGGTGAGCGGGATGCCGTCCGGGGCGGGCAGCACGCAGTTGGCGGCGACCACGGTCTCCTGCGCGAAGGCGGCGACGTTCAGTCCGGGGTGCAGTTCGGTGCCGTTCGCGGTGCGGGCGTGGATGTTCGCCGCACCGGCCAGGGCGTTGGTGCAGAGCCAGACCTCGCCGATGCCGCAATGGTGGCAGCTGCCGCAGGACGGCGCCCAGTTGAGGACGACGCCGTCGCCCGGGGCGAGGCCGCCGACACCCTCGCCCACCGAGACGACGGTGCCCGCGCCCTCGTGGCCGAGGACGGCGGGGACGGGCAGCCGCATGGTGCCGTTGGACAGCGAGAGGTCGGAGTGACAGACCCCGGCGGCGGCGAGACGGACGCGCACCTGCCCGGGGCCGGGCTCGGGCAGGGTGATGTCGGTGATCTCCAGCGGAGCTCCGACGGCGGACAGTACGGCGGCGCGGACCACGGACTGGCTCCTTGCTGATCGGGGATGCGGACTCGGCGTACTCGAAGGGCGGTTCAGAACTGCAGGGACTTGGTCTGGAGGTACTCGGAGAGCCCGTGCTCACCGAGTTCGCGGCCGACGCCGGACTGCTTGTAACCGCCGAAGGGCGCGAGCGGGTTGAAGCGTCCGCCGTTGATGTCGACCTGCCCGGTGTCCATGCGGCGGGCGAAGGCGACGGCCTCCTCGTCGTCGGCGGCCCATACGGCGCCCGCAAGCCCGTACACCGTGCCGTTGGCGATGCGCAGCGCGTCCGCCTCGTCCTCGTACTTCAGGATCGAGACGACCGGGCCGAAGATCTCCTCCTGGGCGATGGTCATCTCCGGGGTGACGTCGGCGAACACCGTGGGGCTGACGTAGTAACCGGTGGCGAGCGGCGCCTCGGGGCCGCCGGCCACGACGCGGGCGCCCTCCTCGATGCCCTTCTCGATGTAGCCGCGCACCCGGGCCTGCTGCTTGGCGTTGACGAGCGGGCCGACCCGCTCACCGGGTACGTACTTGGCGACGGCCGCGGCGGCGAGTGCGACCGCTTCCTCGTACCGCTCGGCGTCCACCAGCATCCGGGTCCAGGCGCTGCACGTCTGGCCGGAGTTGGACATGACGTTGGCGATGCCGACGTTGACCGCCTTGGCCAGATCGGCCGAGGGCAGGATGACGTTGGCGGACTTGCCGCCGAGCTCCAGCGCGACGCGCTTGATGGCGCCGCCCGCCGTGGCGCCGATCTGCCTGCCGACCGCGGTGGAGCCGGTGAAGGAGACGAGGTCGACGTCCTCGTGCTCGGCGAGGGCCTGTCCGGCGACCGGGCCGATTCCTGTGACCAGGTTGAAGACACCGGCGGGCAGCCCTGCCTCCTCGGTGGCCTCGGCGAAGAGCTGCGCGGTGAGCGGGGTGTCCTCGGCGGGCTTGAGGACGACCGTGCAGCCGGCGGCGAGTGCGGGGGCGACCTTGGCGACGATCTGGTGCAGCGGGTAGTTCCACGGGGTGATCGCGCCGACCACGCCGACGGGCTCCAGGAACACGGTGGAGTTTCCGTGCCGCTCCTCGAAGGCGTACGACGCGGCGAGTTCGGCGTACGAACCGGCGACCAGGACCGGCACGCCCGCGTGCACGGCCTGCGACATCGGCAGCGGCGAGCCCAGTTCGGCGGTGACCGTCCCGGCGATCTCCTCCTTGCGGGCGGCCAGCACATCGCGCAGGGCGCCGATCCTGGCGGCCCGTTCGGCGGGCGGGGTCGCGGCCCAGCCGGGGAAGGCGGCACGGGCTGCGCGTACCGCGGCGTCGACGTCCTCGGCCGTGCCCGCCGGGACGTGCGCGATGACCTGCTCGTCCGCCGGGTTCACCACCGCGATGGTGTCCGTTCCGACGGCGGGCCGCCATGCGCCGCCGATGTACATACCGTCATGGGCCTTCATGGCTGTTCCTCCCGGACGCGGTGACGGACGAGGTCGTCCGCGCCCCAAACTAGCGCTGTTAGTTTTCCGGCGCCAGAGACGCCCGTCACGCCCGGCCCCCGCGATGCGCCCGGAGTTCGCCGGGGCCGGAGTTCAACGGGGGCCCCGGCTTCGCCGAGGGCCGGAGTTCAACGGGGGCCGGGTATTGCGCCAGTAACGGTCTCCCCCCAAGGTCCCGGATCAACCCGCCCCCGTCCGCGCTCCCCCGAGACAGCCCGGGGGCGGGGCCTCTCGAACCGGCCATGGAGGACCGTTCCCGCACATCCACCTCGACCCCCGCAGCACGGAGCCGCCCCATGAGCCGCGGCCGCCGCTCCGGCCGGTCCGGCACCCGTCCCGGCCGTCCCGCGCACGACGGACCGGCTCCACGGGGCCGCCCTTCGATCGCCGCGCGCGGGTGGCCGGACGCACGGGAACTTCCTCTCGCACCCCGCGGAACCGCTGACTGCCGCGACGGCCGCGCTCCGCACCGGCGCGGCCGGCGGCCGGATGACGGTCGGCACGCTCTCCTGACCACCCCACCCCCACCCACCCCCGGACATCCGTTCGAGGGGCCTGCGGCATGTCCGAATCCGCGCGTTACAGTGACGCCCTGATGGGCACAGACGCGACGAACCACGGCACACACACCGCCCCACCACTGCTGCGTCTGCACCTTTTCGGCGGTTTCCGGGTGACTCGCGACGGCGGGCCGCCGCTTGCCGAGCGGTGGCCCCGGCCGAGCGCCCGGTCCCTGGTCAAACTGCTCGCCGTCTCCCCCGGTCACAGCCTCCACCGGGAACAGGCGATGGAGATCTGCTGGCCGGACGCCGATCCGCAGGCGGCCATCGGCAGCCTGCGGGTCGCGCTGCACGCCGCCCGCCGCGCCATCGAGCCCGAACTCGCCCCCCGTTCCTCCTCGTCCTATCTCACCGGCGAGGGCACCCTGCTGCGGCTCGATCCGCAGACCGTCGTGATCGACGTGGACGAGGCGGAGAACCTGGCCGAGCGCGCCCTGGCCGGTGGCGGCACCGCGCCGCTCGCCGCGGCACTCGCCGCGTTCGCCGGGGAGCTGCTGCCGGAGGACCGCTACGCCGCCTGGGCCGACGCCCGGCGCACACAGATCGCCGATCTGCACGACCGGGTGCGGCTGGCTCTGGCCGAGGCCCATCTCGCGGACGACGAGAACGAACCGGCGACAGAGGTGGCGCTGCGCGCCCTGGCCGCCGCCCCGGCGGAGGAACGGGCCCACCGCGTCGTCATCGAGGCGTACCTGCGCCAGGGGCTGCGGCGGCAGGCGGTGCGCCAGTACCACCTGTGCCGGGAGGCGCTCGACGCCGAACTCGGCGTGCAGCCGGGACCGGCGACCCAGCGGCTGCACCTGCTGGCGCTGGACGCCACCACGAACGTACTGCCCGCCTCGGCCTCTCCGGTCCTGCCCGCCGCGATCCGTACCCCGGCGGGTCCTCCGCTGCGCGGCAGGGACAAGGCGCTGCGGGTCCTGCTCTCCGACGAGGGCCCGCCGGTGCGGCTGATCGGCGGCGAGGCCGGGGTGGGCAAGACCCGGCTGACGACCGAAGCGGCACGGGCGGCCGCCGCGGCCGGCACGACGGTCCTCTGGGGCGCGGGCCACGACGCGGAGGGTCACACGCCGTACGGCGTCTTCGTGGAGGCGCTGGACGCGTGGCTGGCCGACCGGCCACCGGTGGAACGGGCCCGGATCGGCGGCGAGTATCCCGAACTCGCCGCGCTCCTGCCGTCACTGGGACAGATCGGGGCCGGCCGGGAACGCAGCCCGGAGGAGGAGCGCGACCGGTTCTTCCGGGCCACGGCCGGACTGCTGGGCGATCTCGCGGCAGGCGCGCCCGTCCTGCTGGTCCTGGACGACCTGCATGCGGCGGACACCGGTTCGTACCAGCTGCTGAGCCATCTGGCCCGGCGGGCAGCGACCACCGGGACCGGGTGGCGCTTCGTGGTCACCTACCGCGCGGAGGAGTTCGACGCGGACGACCCGCGCCGCACCGCTCTGGAGACCCTGGTGCGCGGGCAGCTCGCCGAGCCGGTCGAGCTGGGACGGCTGGACCGGGACCAGTGCCTGGCGGTCGCCCGGGACGCGGGAGCCGTGACCGGTCTCGACCGGGTGTGGGAACTGTCCCTGGGCAACCCGCTCTTCGCCCTGGAGCTGGCCCGTACGGTCCGTGAGGGCGCGGATCCGGGCGCCCCGGGCACACCGGAGAGCGTGCGCCAGCTGGTGGCCGCGCGGCTGGCCCGGCTGGGTCCTGCGGCCCGGCGGGTGGTCGAGGCGATCTCCGTGACCGGCGGCGGTGCGGCCCTCACCGAGATCCTCGACGTGGCCGGGCAGGGCCTGTACCCGCCGCTTTCGCCGGCCGAGGCCACCGACGCCGTGGACGCGGCGGTGACGGCCTCGGTCGTGAGCGAGCGTCCGGTGATGGTGGGCGGCAGATCCCTGCCCGGCCTCGCCTTCCGTCATCCACTGGTGCGGCTGACCTGCTATGACGGCCTGTCCACGGCCAGGCGCCGCCAACTGCACTCGGCCTACGCGGAGGCGGTGCTGCGCCACCGCCCCGACGCGGTCGACACCCTGGCCACCCAGCTGACCCGGGCGGACGACCCGCGGGCGACGGGCTATCTGCGCCAGGCCGCCGAACGCGCCGCGGCGCTCTGCGCCAACGACACGGCGGACCGCTACTACGCCGAGCTGACGGCGCGCCTGGACGCGTCTGCCGCCGACGCGGCCCGTGCCCGGATCGACCGGGGGGCCGTACTGCGCCGGATGGCCCGCTACCGGGACGCGGCCACCGTGCTGCGCGAGGCCCTGGAGGACATGGTGCGCCGGGGTGACGAGGACGGGCAGGTGCTGGCGGCGGCCCGGCTCAGCGAGATCCTGATGAAGTACCGCGGGACCGAGGAGGGCGAGGAGCTGCTGCGTACCCACCGGCCCGGCCCCCGCACCCCGGCACTGTCCGTGGCAACGCACCATCTGGCCGCGGGGGGCCTGCGGTTCGTGACCGGCCGGTACGACGAGGCGCACGCCTCGGCCCGCATCGCGCAGGAGGCGGCGCACACCGTCGCCGGCGGCGAGCGCAGAGGGCTGCTCGCCCGGGCACTGGGGATGCAGGCGACCTCGCTGGCCCTGGCCGGCCGGTTCGACCGGGCCCGGCCCGCGGCGGAGGCGGCTCTGCCGCACGCGGAGGCGTACGGGGACCAGGAGCTCCTGGTGACCACGCTCTCGGTGCTGCGGGAGCACGCCCGCAGGTCCGGCCGGCTCGGCGAGGCCGTCTCCATCGGGCAGCGGGCGCTGAAGCTCGCCGAGCACACCGGCGATCCGACGGCGGTCGCCTTCGAACGCGCGAATCTCGCCGAACTCCATCTGTTGCTGAGGGAGTTCGCCGAGGCACAGGAACATGCGAGGGCCGCCGCACAGGAAGGCGACTCGCACCGCAGCTGGTGCACCCCGTACGCACTCGCGGCGCTGGCCCGGGTCCGGATCCGGACCGGCGAGGCGGGCGCCGGCGAGCTGCTGGAGCGGGCGGGAGAGGCCGCCGAGGCGCAGGCGGACCGGCAGGCGCTGCACGAGGTACGTGCGGCACAGGCCGAGCTCCTGGTCCGCGAGGGCGCTCCGGCCGAGGCCCTCGCCCTGCTGGCCGAGGACAGCGGCCCCGGCACCGCACATCTGGTGGCGTGGGCGGAGCTTTACGCGGGCAGCCCGGAGGCGGCGGTCCGGCGCGCCGCCGAGGAGACGGCCCGCGCGGAACAGGTCGGCGAGCGGCTCGCGGAGACCGAGGCGCGTACGGTGCTCGGGGCCGCGCTCGCGGCGTGCGGCCGGCCGGACGCGGCCCGCGAGGAGCTCGGCCGGGCGGCAGACCTCGCGGCGGAACTCCCCTATCCGGCAGGGGCGTTCCGTGTGGAGCGGGCACGCGAGGAGGCGGGCCCGTCCATCGGCTGAGACGCAGCCACCGACGGACCGGCCCGACGAGGCATTCCCTCCGGGCCCGAGGCAGGTACTGCACCTCCAGGCCCGACGAGCCCTCCACCTCCGGACCCGACGGGTACTGCACCTCCGGGCCCGACGAGCCGTGCACCCCCTCCGGACCCGACGGGTACTGCACCTCCGGGCCCGGCGGTACTACACCTCCAGGCCCGGCACGTCCTTCGGCAGCGGGCAGATCCGGCGTCCCTGATGGTCGAAGACGTACAGGTGCGCCAGGTCGACCAGGAGCGGAACCTGCCCCCCGGTACGCAGCCGCATGTCGGGGCCGGTGCGTACGACGAGGTCACTGGACGTGACCGCGGGGCGGTCCGGGCTGCGCACGCCCGGCGGGAGCGACTCGAATCCCGGTTCGTCGAGGACCGCGACGGACGCGGCGGCCTGTCCGGTGGCGCGCTCCTTGAGCCGTTCCAGGACGCCGACCCCGCCCCCGGCCCCGCGGCGCCTGCGCTGGGTGCCGCGGTCCGGGCGGGCTGATTCCAGGTCGGGCACCACGGCGGGCTGCGACCCGGTGTTGAGGTGGACCAGCGCCTCGTGCCCTTGGTACTCGACGTGCTCGACGATGCCGCTGAGGGCGACCTCGCCGGGACGGGCCTGGCTGGGCGGGGCGATCCGGACCGCCTCGGAGCGCAGCCCGACGATGATGCGCCTGCCCTGCTGGATGCGGAGCAACTGATGGTCGGGGCTGAGCGGTTCGGGCAGCGGGAGGCGCTGGCGGCCGAGGTCGATCGACATCCGCCCTTCCAGGGGCGCGTGCACGACGGCCTGGAGCAGGTTGATCCGCGGGGTGCCGATGAACGCGGCGACGAACACGTTCTCCGGCAACGAGTACACCTCGCGCGGCGGGCTGACCTGCTGGAGCACTCCCCCGCGCATCACGGCGACCCGGTGGCCCAGCGACATCGCCTCGGCCTGGTCGTGCGTCACGTAGACCGTGGTGACGTCGAGCTCCTTGGTCAGCTGGGATATCTCGGCCCGCAGGTGGTTGCGGAGCTTCGCGTCGAGGTTGGAGAGCGGCTCGTCCATCAGGAAGGCCGAGGGCTGGCGCGAAATCGCCCGGCCCATCGCGACCCGCTGACGCTCACCGCCGGAGAGCTGGCCGGGAAATCGGTCCAGGACGCTCTCGATGCCGAGCATCCTGGCCGTGTTCTCGATGCGCTCGTTGTGGTCCTGGCGCGGGTTCTCCAGCTTCAGCGGGAAGCCGATGTTGGCCCGGTTGGTCATGGTCGGGTAGAGCGCGAAGTTCTGGAAGACCATGGCCATGCCGCGTTCGCGGGGTGTCAGGTGATCGGCCGGTTCACCGTCGAGCAGGATCTCGCCCTCGGTGACGTCCTCCAGGCCGGCGATCATGCGGAGCACGGTCGACTTGCCGCACCCCGAAGGGCCCAGCAGGACGAGGAACTCGCCCGGGTCGATGGAGAGCGAGAGGCGGTCCACGGCACGCGAGGAGCGTCCGTAGGCCTTGCTTACGTTGTTCAGAGTGATGGCGCGAGTCATGTGGTTCCGCCCGGGAGGATGAAGGTGGAGCGGTGGGGAGCGGCAGCAGTGGCCTGAAATTAACCCACTGCGCAGGGTGAGGGAATGACTCGCGCAAAGGTTGCACCCTGCGGGGAGTGCGGAGATGGAAGTGTCAGGTGGCATTCCGGTTGAGACCGGCCCGCACCGGGCCGGTCCCGGGAACGGCCGGATCCGGTTCCGCGGCCCGGTCCCGAGGTGGCACACGGCCGTCCTTGCCGCGCGCACCGAGGCCGGCCGCCGCGATCAGCAGCACGCCGAGCATCACGAACGGCGCCGCGGTGCCCGCCACTCCTGCGACGAGTCCTGCGGCAGCGGGGGCCGCCACCTGCCCGAGCCGGTTGCCGGTCAGCCGCAGGGCGAGCGCGGTGGAGCGCGCGGCCGCCGGGGCCGCCTGCACGACGGTGGTCATCGACAGGGGCTGACCGACGCCGAGGCAGAAGCCGAGGACGGCAAGCATCGAAGCCAGCCCCCAGACGGGGACGGGGAGCGCGACGCCGGCGCAGAGCACCCCGGCCAGCAGACAGGTGGAGGCGAGCAGGGCTGCCCGGCCCAGCACCCGGAGCATCGGGGTCATCACCAGCCGGCAGGCGATGGTGGCGGCGGCCCGCAGGCTCAGCAACAGGCCGACCGTGGCGGGGGCGATGCCGCGGTGCTCCCCGACGACCGGCAGATACGCGGTGAGGATGTCGGTCGTGGAGAGCACGGCGAGACTGATGAAGATCCCGGCGGGGACTCCGCGGGCGCGCAGGATGCTGCCGACGGGCACCTTGGCGGCAGGATCCCGGCGGCGGGGCGCCGGGGCGGTCCGGTGCTCGATGCGCCGGAGCGAGCTGAAGGAGACGGCGGCGACGGCCGCCGAGACCATCAGGGCGAGGGCGCTGGTGCGGCCCATCGCGCCGTCGCGCTCCGAGATCAGACAGCCCGCGGCGATCGGGCCGATGAGCTGGCCGAGGGAGGCACCGATGGTGAAGTGGCCGAAGTTCCGGTCCTGTTCGGCAGGGGCGGACTGGCGGGCGACGATCGACTGGGCGCCGATCACGAAGCAGAGGTGGCCGAGCCCCATGACCCCGCTCCAGGCCGCCATCGCGGTCAACGAGTCCGCCCGGCCGCTGAGGGCGCAGCCCCCGGCGATCAGGACGACGCCCAGCGGCAGCAGCGGTGCGCACCGGCCGTGGTCCGTGCGGCGCCCCAGGGGTACGGCGGCGAAGAGCGGGAGGAGCGCGTACACCCCGGTGATGACGCCGATCGCCCGCTCGTCCGCGCCGAGCGCCAGGGCCCGGTAGGAGACGGCGGGCCGCGCCATCGACACCGCCCCCTGCGCGAAGGCGAAGGCGATGACGAGGCGCAGCAGCCAGCTCCGGCCGGGCCCGGTGGTGTCGGTCATGGTCAGAGCATCCGGGGGTTGGGGGGTGGGTGAAGGAGCGGGGCTGGGTGCGTGCGGCTGCAAGGCGGAGGTGCTTGCACCATGACGGAGTCATGGTGACTGACGGAGTCATGGTGACTGACGGAGTCATGGTGACTGACGTCATCGCGGCAGATGCGCGTGCCCAGACCCGCGACGCCGCCCGCCAATCCCCGGACGCTCTCAGATGATCCCGAACAGGAGTCCGGCGCCGAGCACGACCAGTGAAGTGAGCGCGGCCCACTTGACGGTGAAGCGGGTGTGGTCACCGAATTCGACCTTTGCCATGCCGACCAGGACGTAGACGGCGGGCACCAGCGGGGACGACATGTGCAGGGGCTGGCCGACCAGGGAGGCGCGGGCGATCTCCAGCGGGGAGACTCCGTGCGCGGCACCGGCCTCGGCGAGCACGGGCACGACTCCGAAGTAGAAGCCGTCGTTGGACATGAAGTACGTGAGCGGGATGCTCAGCACGCCGGTGACGAGCGCCATGTGCGGGCCCATGCCGTCAGGGATGGCGCCGACCAGCCAGTCGGCCATGTGGTCGACCATGCCGGTGCCGGTCAGCACACCGGTGAAGACGGCGGCGGCGAAGACCATGCCGGAGACGTTGAGGACGTTGTCGGCGTGGGCGGCGATCCGGGCCCGCTGGTCGGGCATGTGGGGGTAGTTGACCGTGAGGGCGAGGGCCGCGCCGAGGAGGAAGAGCACCGGGATCGGCATCAGTTCCATGATCATCGCGGTGAGCAGGGCGATGGTGAGGCCCGCGTTGAACCAGTAGAGCTTCGGCCGCAGGGTGGCGCGGTGGGGGTCGAGGCCCTTGAAGCCCTCGTCGGCCGCCTCCGCCGCCGCCTCTTCGTCGGGTGCGGCGCCGCCAGTACCGGCGGAGCCGGTGCCCTTGCGCAGGCGGTCGCCGCCGCCGGCCGCAGCGACGAGAACCGTCTCGGACTCCGTGGCGGTGCCGGTCACCAGGGCCTCGTCGAGGGTGAGGGTGCCGAGCCGCTTGCGCTCGCGTCGGCCAAGGACCACGGCCAGCAGGATCACCGCGAGCAGTCCGACGCCGAGCGCCGGGATCATGGGGACGAAGATGTCGCCCGCGTCCAGCTTCAGCGCGGTGGCGGCGCGGGCCGTGGGACCGCCCCAGGGAAGAGTGTTCATGACACCGTTCGCCGTGGCGGCGACCCCGGTCATCACGACGAGGCTCATCTTCAGGCGCTTGTACAGCGGATACATCGCCGAGACGGTGATCATGAAGGTGGTGGACCCGTCACCGTCCAGCGAGACGATCGCGGCGAGCACCGCCGTACCGACGACGATGCGCATCGGGTCGGCCTTGCAGAAGCGCAGGATGCCCCGGACGATCGGGTCGAAGAGCCCGACGTCGATCATCACGCCGAAGTAGACGATCGCGAACATCAGCATGGCGGCGGTCGGCGCCAGATTGCCGACGCCCTCGATGACGTAGTCGCCGAGTTTCGCACCCTTCCCCACCGCTACGCAGAACAGCGCGGGGATCAGGACGAGCGCCGCGATCGGCGACATCTTCTTCATCATGATCAGGACCAGGAAGGTCGCAATCATGGCAAAGCCGAGGACTGTCAGCATATGGATACCTATCGTTCACCCTTGAACTCCCGCCGGAGCCGGCGGTGCGGATGACGTTAGGGCGCGCCACATGGCGTTAACAAGACGTTGACATGCGAGCAATACGAGCAAAACCCCAGGTCAACGCGAGGGAGTCACGGTGACGGGGATTCCGTTGAGCACGGCGGTGCCCGACAGCGGATCGAGGCGGCTGCCGTCGAGAAGCTGGTTGACGTTGACGCCGGGCTGCTCGGAGGCGACGGACATCCTGGTGCCGGGGCGGTTGTGCCCCCAGCCGTGCGGGAGGCTCACCACGCCGGTCCGCACGCCGTCGGTGACCTCGACCGGAACCGTCAGCTCACCGCCGTCCGCGGTGACCGTGGCCGATGCGCCGTCGGCCAGTCCGATGCGTGCGGCGTCCTCGGGGTGCATCTGGAGGGTGCAGACGTTCGACCCGCCGCGGAGCGCCGCGACGTTGTGCAGCCAGCTGTTGTTGGAGCGCAGGTGGCGGCGGCCGACGAGGACGAGGGCGTCGGGGTCGCCCCGGCCGTCGAGGGCGCGGCGCAGCCTGGGCAGATCGGCGGCGATCGGGGCGGGGAACAGCTCGATACGTCCGCTGGGCGTGGTGAGGACCTCCGGGACGCGGGGAGCGAGGGGGCCGAGGTCGATGCCGTGCGGGTGGGCGAGCAGCCGCTCCAGGCTCAGACCGTCGGGGTCGGTGCCGAAGCCCTCGCCGTACGGGCCGAGGCGGAGCATCAGGTCGAGGCGTCGCTCCGCCCCGGTGCGGCCGGTGAGCGCGGCGGAGACGTCGGCGGGGGTACGGCCGTGCACGGGCGAGAGCGGGTCGGCGACCGCCTTGCCGAGAGCGCGGTCGATGACCATGGTGTCCACGGCGTCCGGCTCCGCGCCGTGCATCCCGGAGACGGCGAGGACGAGCCGGGCGAGGATCTCGGCCTCGTCCATCCGGTCGGCGTCCAGGGGCACGGCGGGGCGGGTGTAACGGACCTGGTTGCGTACGGCCAGGGTGTTGAACGCGAAGTCGAAGTGGGCGCTCTGCGAGGGCGGCGGCGGGGGCAGCACCACGTCCGCGTGGCGGGAGGTCTCGTTGAGATAGGGGTCGACGCTCACCATGAAGTCGAGCCCGTCGGCCAGTGCGACGTCGAGCCGGTCGCCGTCGGGGGCGGAGAGCACGGGGTTCGCGGCCAGGACGAGCAGGGCGCGGATCCGCCCGTCACCCGGCGTCCCGATCTCCTCGGCCAGTGCGGAGAGCGGCAGTTCACCCTTGGCCTCGGGGTGACCGGAGACGCGGCTCGCCCAGCGGCCGAGGGCGAACCCCTTGCCGGGGGCTGCGGGGCGCGGGGCGCGGGCGGTCGCGGAGAGCGGGAAGAGGGCGCCGCCGGGGCGGTCGAGGTTGCCGGTGAGGACGTTGAGGACGTCGACGAGCCAGCTGGCGACGGTGCCGTGTTCGACGGTGCAGCTGCCGATACGGCCGTACACGGCGGCGGTGGGGGCGGCCGCGAGCTCCCGGGCGAGGGTGCGGATGGTCGCGGCGTCCACGTCGCAAGCCGCTGCGACGGCCTCCGGCGTGAAGTCACTTACGGCGTCGGCGACTTCGCCGATCCCTTCGACATGGTCCGCGAGTACGCCGGGGTCGGTGAGCTTCTCCTCGAAGAGGACGTGCGCCATCGCGGCGAGCAGGAGGGCGTCGGTGCCGGGCCGGATGGCCACGTGCCGGTCGGCGAGGCGTGCGGTGCGGGTGCGGCGCGGGTCGACGACGGTGAGGCGGCCGCCGCGGCGGCGCAGTGCCTTGAGCCTGCCGGGGAAGTCGGGGGCGGTGCACAGGCTGCCGTTGGATTCGAGGGGGTTGGCGCCCAGCATCAGCACGTGGTCGGTGCGGTCGAGGTCCGGTACCGGGATGGTGTTCGGGTCGCCGAAGAGCAGTCCGCTGGAGACGTGCTTGGGCATCTGGTCCAGGGTGCTCGCGGTGAACAGCGCCCGGGTCCGCAGGGCCGCGAGCAGGGCGGGCGGGTAGAGCGCGCCGGCCATGGTGTGCACATTGGGGTTGCCGAGGACGACGCCGACGGCCTGCGGTCCGTGTTCCTGCGCGATGGCCGGCAGGGCACGGGCGATCGCGTCGAACGCCTCGCCCCAGCTCGCCTCCGTCAGCACGCCGTCATTGCGGACGAGAGGGGTGCGCAGCCGGTCGGGGTCCTCGTCGAGTCCGCCGATCGACGCACCCTTGGGGCAGATGAACCCCTTGCTGAACACGTCCTCCCGGTCACCGCGGGCGCCGGTGACCCTGGTCCCCTCGATGGTGAGCGTGAGCCCGCAGGTGGCTTCGCAGAGGGGGCAGATACGCAGGGCGGTACGGGAGTTGCTGGGGTCGTGCGACATGGGCCCTCCCGGGGCGGCGGCTACGGTGGCGCGGACACGGCCATGCACGGTCGAGCACGGATGAGCATACCGACCGGTACGCATGCTGGGGAGGTGTGAGGGCGAGAAGGTTGTCCCCCGCGGACTGCTGGGGGGTGAGGACGAGAAGGTTGCCCCCCGCGGACCACTGGGGGGAGTATCCGTACGGAGATCGGCGACAGGCGCCGGAGGACGGGTCCCGGTATGCCCTGCCGGAACGTGCCCCTGGTGCGTTCTGCCGGAACGTTCTCCCATGCGTCCTGCCGGAACGTTCCCCCCGTGGGTCCTCCCCACACGCCTTCCCGTTGACGGGGCGCTGTGCCGCCTCAGGCGCCTGGTGGCCTGCCCTGGCCCGGCCATGACCACCGGACCCGGTCCGCCGTACTCCTCCGGGGGAAGCCGGAGTTCGGCGACCGGGTGCAGGACGCCCCGCTCGATCGGGTTTCCCGCGTCGTGGTCATCCGAGATCATGAAGCATGCTCCCGGATGACTGGCACCTCACTCAGGACATCGACGAATTCCTCGCCCGAGCCGGGGACTTCCTGCGCTCGCACCCAGCCATGCACAACACACCGCTGACGGACATCGAGAAGCTGCGGATACGGGGTGCGGCCGAGCCCGGCGCCGAAGGCCCCGTCTTCGGCCGGCTGGAGTCAGGGGGCGAGATCCGTGCGGTCTTCCATCTCGCTCCGCGCGGCCGCCTGGGCCTCACCCCTCTCCCTGCCGAGCAGGCCGACGCCCTCGCCGCTCACCTGGCCGGCCTCGGCCACTCGCCCTCCACCGTCATCGCGGACCACGGCACCGCCGGCGCCTTCGCCGACTCGTGGCAGCGGCACACGAGCGCGGCGTCGGTACTCTTCTGGCGGACGCATCTCTACCGCCTCGGCACTCTCACCCCACCGCAACCGCACCCGGAGGGCCGGGGCCGCACCACGGGCGGCCGGGACCATGAGCAAGTCGTGCGCTGGTGCCGTGAGTTCTGCGCCGACGTCGGGGAGCAGCCCTCCATCGACCTGATCGACGCCGGCTCCTGGGGCGACTCGCGTTTCGGCGACAGGCACTTCACGTTCTGGGAGACCCCGGACGGCACCCCCGTCTCCATGGCGGCCGCGACCTCGATCGTCGGCGGCATGGTCCGGGTGGACCCCGTCTACACCCCGGCCCACCTCCGCGGCCGCGGCTACGCGGGCGCCGTGACGGTCGAGGCGAGCAGGGCCGCGCTGGCAGCGGGCGCGACGGACGTCGTCCTGTTCACGGACCCGGGCAACCCCACGAGCAACGCCCTCTACCAGCGCATCGGGTACGTCCACCTCGCCGACTTCGCCGGGTACAGGTTCTCCTGAGGCGCACCACAGGCCGGCGGGTGACGCTCAGTCCTGCCCGTCCGTCGTCGTCCTCGTCATCGGCGTCCGGGTGCTTTCGGCGGCGGCGTGGAGGTCGCGGGCCTCACGGAGAGCCTCACCCGCTGCCGAGTGCGCGCCGGTGACCAGGTGTCCCATCGCCTGATCGGTCAGAGACCGGACCAAGCGTCCAGGGCCGCTGTCCTGACGGGCGGCGGCAAGCCGGCGTTCGAGAGCGACGCTTTCGGCCAGAGCAGGGATGACCTTCTCGGTGAACTGCCGCGGAGCGCTGTCGAAGGCGACCGACTGACGGATGGTGCGGCGGCGCACAAGGGTCCCGAGAGCGGCCAACTGTGCGGGATCGAGCGCAGACCGGTCTCCTGCCGTGGAAATCGCGTCGTCGATGACCTCGCGCCCCGCGCGGTAGGCCTCCCGGACACTGAAGGCCCACCAGTGAAAGCTCACGCCGAGTACGGGTCGGAGAGCCCGGGGATCCGGGCTGACGCCGATCGGGACAGCCCCGTCGCCGCAGGTCCGCTCGTCCCGGGCACCGGACCTGGCGAACAACGCGGCCTGGACTCCCTGATGGAATCCGAAGTTCCCGCGGTCGCCCTCCGGAGGAAGCCGGTCGCAGCCGGCGACGGCCTCGTCCAGGAGTTCTCCGGCTTCCCGCGGATGCCCGGTGTCGGCAAACCGCGGCGTGACCCCCGCGAGCCAGATCACCAGTCCGGGCAGATGGCTCGGTTCGGCCTCGGCGATGCGGCGGTTGAGGTGAAGCGTCTCGCGTTCGATCTCCAGGCTCGCGTCGGTCTGCCCGGCCAGATCGAGGTAGACCGCCAGGTCCAGGAGCGACCACATGAGACCGGTGGGTGACGAATGGCCTCCGGGGCCCGTCGTCGCGCGGTAGATGTCGACCACCTCGCGTTGGACGGTCACTGCCCGGTCGAACCGGCCGGCCTCGGCGAGGCCATGGGCCGACGCGCCGAGGATCTTGACGTCCTTCCTCTCCTCATCGCGGTGCCGGTTCAACCGCCGGGCGAGCACCGCCGCCTCGTCCTTCGCGGCCAAGGAGCGGTCATCGGCGTGCGCCAGCGAGTACTGCAGACCGAGTGAGAAGATCGCCCGCGCAGCGGCTTCGAGGTGTTCATCGGATCCGTCGGCGAGGAGGCTCCGCCAGACGGCCGCGGCCTCCTCGAAATACGGGATGCGCGCAGACGGCCTTTCGCGATCGACTTGCCATCCGAACCCCAGCAGGCGCCGGGCCAGTACCGGCAGTCCGGCGCTCGGTTGCTCCCGGGCCAACACCCTTGCCTCGGCTATCGACTCCTCGGTGACCGTCTCACGCCTCATCGAATCCCTCCTTCGCTGTCTGTCGTGCAACTGATGATCGGGGAAACCCGTCGGCGCCGAGGGCCGGGTCGCCCCGGAGGCGTCATGGCCCGGCCGGTCTCAGTCCAGCACTCGCGCGAGGTAGGCCTGCAGCAGCACCCGGGTCTCGGCGACGATGGCCCGGTCGCCGGACGGGTCGGTGCGGAAGGCGAGTTGGAGCAGTGCGTCGGCTGCCTCCACGCAGACCAGTATGGAGCGCAGTAGATCTTCGTCGGGGTCTCGCTCCAGATGGCCTGCGAGCAGTTCCGCGAGCCGCCCCGCGACGCGCTGGTTAGCGTCGTCGGCCGGGTCGTCGTCTGGCCCGGGGGCACCGAAGTCGACGAGGGAGAAGCCCGGGACTGAGCTCTTCATCGCCAGGTACTCGTCGAGCACCGCGTCGATGGCGCGGCGCCAGTCGGCGACCTGGATGGCGGCCAGCCGGGCGGTGATCCGCTCGGCGTAGCTGTCCAGGTTGCGGCGGGCGAGAGCGTCGGCCAGCGCCCGCTTGTTGGAGAAGAACCGGTAGACGGAGCCGATGGGCACCCCCGCACGCACGGCCACGGCCCGGGTGGAGAGCTGCTCGTAGCCGGTCTCGTCGAGGAGTTCGGCACAGGCGTCGAGTATCCGGGCGAGGCGCTCGGCGCTGCGCTGCTGCACGGGGGCGCGGCGGAGGTTCGTGTTCGCATGGGGCACGGGTTCCATGATGCCGTGGGCCTCCTCGGCCGGGGGCGGGGGTCCGCCCTCCGTCTCGGACCTGACGGGAAGGAGGGCCGCCCCGCCCGCGGGCTCAGGCGATGAGCAGCGCCAGTCCGCCGATCGTGTACGCGACCATCAGGACAAGGAGCGGAAGCTGGCCGACGACGGCACGTCCGGGCGGGAAGAGCCGGACGGAGCGGTCGTGGGCGGCGACGACGCCGAGGACATGGCCGAGAACGATCGCGAAGACCTGGAGGGTGGCGATGCCGCCCGGCCCCAGGAACGGTTCGGGCGGTGCGGGATTGTCAGTGCCGAGTGCCACCATGACGGTACGTGGCCCTTCGGTGACGAAGAGTGTGAAGTAGTGGGCGACGAGATAGCCGAGGGCGATCGGGACGAGGGAGTGCGCGAAGGCGGTGAGGGGGTGCGGCAGTTGGCCGGAGAGGACCCGGGTGGCACCTGCGCAGAGAGCGTAGAGGGTGGCGACGAGGGCGACGGCTCCGAGGAGTCCGAGCGTGGCGGTGGTGGTACGGCCCAGGGCCGAGGTCTGGACGGTGGTGATCCAGGAGGGCGCGTCGGAGAAGCCGTCGTAGGCCGTGGAGCCGAGCATCACGCAGACGGTGGCGACGAGCCCGGGAAGCGGGGGCGTGGCGTCGAGCCCGTTGAACGGGGAGCGCAGGACGAGGCGGCGGTCGGCGGGTCGGCGGCCGAGGGGGGAGAGCCGGGCGAGGAGGCTCGAGTAGACCTCGAAGGCGTCGGCGTGGTCGAACCAGCGGGCTCCGTACAGGGCGGCGCCCGCGAGCTGGGCGGCCGTGCAGAGAGTGAGGAAGACCAGCAGGGCGGTGGGTGAGGCCGGGTCGGGGGCGACGAGTTCGAGCCAGGTGAAGGCGAGGAGACCGGCTGCTGCGGGCCACATCCCGAGACGTGCGGGCAGGGGCCGGCCGGCGGCCGCGTCGCGTCCGAGTGCGCGGCAGCCGAGGAGATGGACGGTGCGCAGCGGATTGAGCAGCCGCCAGACGGGCCCGAGCAGCAGGGAGGCCGGGACGAGACCCACCCAGAGGAGTACGTAGACGGCGCCGGGGGCCGGGTTGCGGTCCGGGTCCGCCGGACCGAGGAGGAGGTGCAGCACGACCAGGAGCGCGGCGGCCAGGCCGAGCGCGCGGGCCGCGACGCGGGTGGGACGGGCGTCGGCCGCGCGCTGGACGGCGGCGGGCAGCGGGCGGCCCGCCCGGTCGCCCCGGAACCGGGAGGACGACCAGAGCAGACCGAGTGCGAGAAAGGAGACGAAGAGGGCGGTGAAGGCTCCGGCGAAGGCGTAGAAGGGCGAGAGGGGCAGGTCGTGCTGGGCGCCGATGCCGTGGGCGAGGACGCTCACGGCACCGGAGTCGTCGAGGGCCGTCACCGTACGACGAGTTGGGTCAGGAGCAGGTCGGACTCGTGCGTCTCGACCTCGAAGAGCCCGGTGCGGTCGGCGGTGAAGGTGAGGGTGACGGTCCGGCCGGCGGGCAGCCGCGCCTCCTTGTCGTAGCCGTGTACGTGAAGGGTGTCGGCGCGGTCGCTGCGGACCTGGAGGCGCACGGTCCGGCCCTTCCTGACCTCGGTGCGCCCGGGGGCGGGACTGACCTTGTCGTCGCGGACGGTGATCTCCACGGTGGCGTCGGGGGTGGGCGTCGGCGTCGAAGTGGCGCCGCCGAGCGTGGCGGTGGCCTGGACCGGGGCATCACCGACCGCCCAGGCGGTGTGGTCGTCCGCGTAGAGGCGGGCGGTCAGCCGGGTGCCGCCCCCGGCTGACCGCAGGAGCGACTCCGGGAGGTGGAACCAGGCGCCGTAGACACGGGCGAGTGGGTGGCCGTCGAGGAGGAGCCGGGCGTGGCCGCGTCCCAGCAGTGCGGCGCCGCCGACGCTGTCCGGGGTGAACCGGAAGTTCCGGACCGTGAGGTGGACGTTCCAGCCGTCCTCCGAGTCCGGCCGCACGGCCACGGCCACCTCGGGCGCGTCCTGGGCGTCGACCTGGCGCAGCCGGTGGCCGGAGCCGTCGTCCGCGGTCAGGAGCCGGCCGTTGCTGCCGGTGGCCTGCTCATGGCTGGTGCCCGGCTTGTGATGGGTGGTGGCCCGCCCCCCACAGGCGTTCGCGCCGAGCAGGAGTGCGGCGGCGAGCAGCGAAAGGGCGACGCGGCGGCCGCGGCGCCGGGCCGGAGCGGCCGCGCTCCGGAGCCCGGCCGGTGCCGTCGCCTGCCTCTGCGCCTGCGCCTGCACCTGCTCCCGCTCCCGCTCCTGCTCCTGCTCCTGCTCCTGCGCCGGGTGCCGCTTCACGACGGTTCTCCGTCAGGGACGGTGGCCGGTGCCGTGGGCGAGGCCGGCGCGGTCGCGCTCTCCGGCGCCGGCGCACGTCCGTCATCGGTGTCCGGGGCCGGCTCCGCCCCCGCGGGCTCCGTCGTCGCCTTCGCCCGCTCTCCGTGACGGGCGGCGGCCACCACGGCCCACACCACCCAGACCAGGCCGAGCAGCCCCCGCACCCAGGCCGGGCTGAGCGGGATCCACGGGATCATGAACACGCCCTTGTCCAGCGCGTCGAGCAGCGTCAGGCCGCCCAGCACCACCGTGACCCAGCCCAGCCCCGGCCGCTCCCGCCGCAGCACCAGTCCGATGCCCGTCCACCAGAGCCCGGTCAGGAGCAGCGCGAGGGCGGGCACGTACGAGGAGGCGAGACCCATGGTCGAGCCGGCCACGTCCAGACCGAGGCCGATGAGGCCGAGGACCGTGGCGGCCGTGGCGAGCCGGCTCGCCCGCAGCCTGCGCCACCACAGCACCCCGCCGACCAGTACCAGCACCACCGCGATTCCCAGGGCCGCCTGCACCTCGATGCGCTCGATGCCGCGCGCCCCGTACCAGTCGCAGCCGGCCGGCAGCCTGCGCGCCTGCACGTTGTAGTCGGCGCAGACCAGCAACTGGGCGAGTTTGACGGGCTCGCCCACCAGCCGGTCGGTGCCGCCGGTGACGTCGCCCCGGTCGGACCCGCACGCGGGCAGGGAGCGCGGCGTCGAGGCACCCGTGTCCGACTGCCAGCAGTTGCCCGCCCCCTGGCCGTCCCACCACACGTCGGCGCCGTTGGGGCGCGAGCGGCCCTGCTTGTCCGTGCCGAGGTGGTTGTTCGCGTACCGGTTGTGGTGCGAGGTGTCGGTCTGCTTGCCGAGCGCGCCCTCGCCGCGGATGAAGGCGGGTACGGCGCTGAGGAAGAACGCCGCACGATTCTGCCCGTAGACCCAGTTGTCCTCGTAGAGGTTCCAGTTGCCGCCCGCGGTGATGATGCCGGTGCCCGGCGGCATGGAGATCTGCGGGCAGACCACCCCGTCCTCGTAACCGCGCTCGACGGGCGGCTTGGCACACGTGCCGTCGGCGACGTACGGGTAGTAGTCGGCGTTGTTGTCGTGGATCAGGTTGCGCTCGAAGCGGGCGTGGTTCTGCGGCAGGCCGGGGTGGCCGGGGAAGGCGCTGTCCATCGAGGCGCCGCCCATGTTGTGGTCGAACTCGTTGTCGTGGACGTAGACCGAGTCACCCGCGGTGCCGGAGTAGCCCACCATGTTGTGGTGGCTGCGGCAGCCGGTGATCTCGATCGAGTAGCGCGGCACCTTGTAGCCGTACGCGTCGTTGATGTTCGACGCGCTGCCCGGATAGATGCCGGAGTCGCCGTTGCCGTACGACTCGCAGTTCTTGTACAGGCCGTGGTCGCTCGCGAAGGTCAGGAAGCCGTACTCGTCGTTCCACCGGGTCAGGACGTCGTCGATGACGAAGCCGTCCTGGGCCAGGATGTAGAGCGAGTTGAACGTGGTGCGCTGGGCGGTGAAGTTCTTGAAGTAGACGCCGTCGGAGCCGTCCGCACGGACCGCGTTGAGCTTCTGGTACTTGGCGTCGATGACGACGTCCGTGCGCGCGGCGCCGGTGCCCTCGATCTGGAGGTCCTTCTTGCCGAGGATCGCCACCAGGTTCTGGTTGTTCGGGCACTTCGCCTGCTGGGCGTAGCTCAGGATCTGGTAGCCGAGCTGCGAGTTGGAGGCCTTCAGCCGGGCGCACTCCCCCTTGGGCGCAGGCAGCGAGGGTTCCTCCTCGTAGAGGCCGGGCAGGATCGCGATGTTCTTCCCGGGCCCGGTGACTGCGTCCACGGCCTGCTGGAGATGGCGGTATCCGGACTTCTGGCACCGGTCGAAGAGCGTCAGGTTCCTGGTCCGCAGGGCGTCCGGGAATCCGGATATCCGGCGCTCGAAGTCGGCCCGGTCGCTCTTGCAGACCAGGAGATCGGGCTCGCCCGTGCGGTACACGGGGACGCTGCCGGTGCCGTCGGGCAGGGTGACCGGCCGTTCCTCGTGCGCCTGGGCGGCCGGGGCCGCGAGAAGGGCGGCCGCGAGCGCCGCCAGAACCACCAGAAGTCTTCGTGTCCACGACATGAGCCGGAGAGTAGAGCATTGTTCATCTTTTGGAACCCCCCTGTGCCGCACGAATGCCGTTGACTCGCCGCGATCGGATTCCTACGGTTGACCATAGGATTCCAGGACTCCGATCCCTTCCTCATGCACCGGGAGCACATATGAGCGGCATCGAGCAGGCGCGGAAGACGGCGGAAGGGCTCGCGCACTCCGCCGGATTCGGCAATCAGCACAGCTCGGAAGCAGTGCCGGGGGCGCTGCCGCACGGCCGCAACTCACCGCAGCGCGCGCCGCTGGGGCTCTACGCCGAGCAGCTGAGCGGCTCGGCCTTCACCGAGCCGCGCGCCCACAACCGCCGCTCCTGGCTCTACCGGATCCGCCCCTCCGCGGCCCACCCGCCGTTCACGCGGACCGACAACGGCACCCTGCGCACCGCCCCCTTCACCGAGACCGTCCCGGACCCCAACCGGCTGCGCTGGGACCCGCTCCCGGAGCCCGCGCCCGGTACGGACTTCCTGTCCGGCCTGTGGACGCTCGGCGGAAACGGCGACGCCGCACAGCGCACCGGCATGGCCGTCCACCTCTACGCCGCCAACTCCGCTATGACCGACCGGGTGTTCAGCGACAGCGACGGCGAACTCCTGATCGTCCCCGAGCACGGCGGACTGCTGCTGCGCACCGAACTGGGCCTGCTGCGTGCCGAACCGGGCCATGTCGCCCTGATCCCGCGCGGTGTCCGCTTCCGGGTCGAGCTGCTCGACGCCACCGCCCGCGGCTATGTCTGCGAGAACTACGGCCAGCCGTTCGTCCTCCCCGACCTCGGCCCGATCGGCGCCAACGGCCTGGCGAACGCCCGGGACTTCCTCGCCCCTGTCGCCGCGTACGAGGACGCGGAAGGCCCGGTCGAGGTGGTCAACAAGTACTGCGGGAACCTCTGGTCGGCGACGTACGACCACTCCCCGCTCGATGTGGTCGCCTGGCACGGCAACCACACCCCGTACGTCTACGACCTGCGCCGGTTCAACGTCATCGGCTCGATCAGCTACGACCACCCGGACCCGTCGATCTTCACGGTGCTGACCTCGCCCACGGACACCCCCGGCCTCGCCGGCGTCGACTTCGTGGTGTTCGCGCCGCGCTGGCTGGTGGGCGAGGACACCTTCCGGCCGCCGTACTTCCACCGCAACGTCATGAGCGAGTACATGGGCCTGATCGAGGGCGCGTACGACGCGAAGACGGCCGGCAAGGGGGGCTTCGTGCCCGGAGGCGGCTCCCTGCACAACATGATGTCGGCGCACGGCCCGGACCGGGAGACCTTCGAGCGGGCGAGCGCGGCGGAGCTGAAGCCGCAGAAGATCGACGACGGCCTGGCCTTCATGTTCGAGACCCGCTGGCCGGTCGTCGCGACCGGGCAGGCCGCGACGGCCGGTCATCTTCAGCACGGCTACGACGACGTGTGGCAGGGTCTGAGCCGCAACTTCCATCCGTAACGGGCCCCTCCCTCCGTGACGGCCCATGTGAACCGGCCACGTGCCTCAGCGACAACGAATGCAGGTGACCCAGGTGCCGCAGACGCCTCTGAAGCCCCCCGCGCCCCAGGGTGCCGCCTTCGCGCCCGACTCGCTGGTCCTGAACCGCAAGCTCCCGCTGTGGTACCAGGTCTCGCAGTCGCTGCGGGCCTCGATACTGGGCCGCACGGCGGACGCCACCCTGCGGCTGCCGACCGAGGAGCAGCTCGCCGCGCACTACGGCGTCAGCGTCCTCACCATGCGCCAGGCGCTCAAGGAGCTGGAGACGGAAGGGCTGATCAGCCGGCACCGCCGGCGCGGCACCTTCATCGAGCCGCGCGCCCGCCGGGTGTCGCCGGTGCGGCTGCTCGGTTCGATCGACGCGATCGTCGCCCAGCAGTCGGGCGAGCGGACCACGGTGCTCGACCACGGCCCCTGCCCGGTGCCGGGCGACGTCGTGGAGTACTTCCCCGACTGCGCCGAGGTCACGGGCTACCGGAGGCTGCGGTGCGAGGAGGACACCGGCGAGCCGACCAACTGGGCGCAGAACTGGCTCCATCCCCAGGTCGCGGCCGGGCTCGACCCCGCCGACCTCGAACGCTGGCCGATGACCAAGGTGCTGCGCGACCGCGTCGGTGTCCCCATCGCGCGGATCACGGACACGGTCGAGGCCCGGCTCGCCGATCCGGCCACCGCCGAACTGCTCCGGGTCCCGCTGCTCAGCCCGATCCTGTACTACACGGGCGTGACGTACGACGAGAGCGGCCGGGTGGTCGATGTGGCGCAGATCCGCTACCGGGGCGACCGGTTCTCCTTCTCGGTCACGGTGGAGGCCCACTGACGACCGATGACCCCAGAGACCCATTGACGACCGCTGGTCCCGGCAGGCCCGCTGACGACCGACGACCCCCACAGGCCCACTGACGACCGCTGGTCCCCACAGGCGCCCTGCCGGGACCGGCGGTCACGCCGTTACGATGCCGGGGAAGGCGGCAGACGTGGCGACGGGGAGGACGACACGGTGGCAGCTCCGGCAGCGGCCGGCTCCGGCGAGGGCCCGCGCAGCCCGCTCCTCGACGACCTCATGCCCTGGTCCGTACGGCCGTTGCGGACCGGGCGCCCCTGGGTGACCGCCCCGGACGCGGCGTCCCTCAGGGCCCGCTGGAACCGGCTGGTGCAGGCACCGGAGGCCGAACGCGAGCAGTTGTTCGGGCCCACCCGTGTGCGCACCCCGCGGACTCCGGTGGCGGCCCTGCCCGGACAGCCCGGCGGGACCGGCCGGTTCGCCCGTGAGCAGGGGCCGTGCCCGGAACCGGTACGGATCCTGCACGGGCCGTTCGACGAGCAGTGGCTGCTCCCCGACCACCGTCTGATCGACGTGGCCCGGCCCGAGCTGTGGCGGGTCTCCGACGGTCACCAGGTCTTCGTCGTCGAGCACGGCCGTGTCCCCCAGGACACGGGCCCCGCCCTGTCCGTGACCGCGCTGCTCCCCGACGGTCACTCCCCCGCGGGCCGGCCAGGCCGGATCCGTCCGCTGTACCGGCGCCCCGGCGGCGCCGAACCCAATCTGGCCCCCGGGCTCCTCACCCTGCTGCGCGCCCGCCACGGGGACGCCGTCACTGCCGAGTCCGTGCTGGCCTGGATCGTCGCGGCGGGCCGGCGCTCACCCGCGGGCTGTGTGGTGCCGCTGCCCGCGGACACCGCGCGCTGGTCGGCGGGGGTGGAGCTGGGACGTGAGCTGCTGCGGCTCCAGTTGCGCGGGGCGCGGGGCGGGGAGCGCCCCCGGCTGCCGGGCGGGCGCCGCCCGTATGTGCGGGCCGCCGTGCCGCCCGTCCCGTCGGAGCTTTCGTACGACGCCGAGGAGCAGGTGCTGAGCCTCGGCTCGGGCCGCATCTCTCCGGTGCCCGCGGGTGCGTGGGAGTTCCGGGTGGGCGGCGTGCGGATGCTGGAGCTCTGGTTCGAGCGCCGCGCGGCGGTGCCCGGGGCCGGCGGCCTGGAGGCCGTACGCCCCCGTGCCTGGCCCCAGGAGTGGACGTCGGAGCTGCTGGAGCTGATCGCGCTGCTCGCCCTGCTGGCCGAACTGCGGCCCAGGCAGGACGAGCTGGCGGACGGCCCGGAGATCGGCGGACACGAACTGAGAGCGGCGGGCGTGCTGCCGGTGCCGGCCACCGCCCGGCGGCCCGCGTCCGTGCTCGACCACCAGGAAGAGGGCCCGGACGGCCAGTTCGCCCTGCTGTGACACCGGCGGGCCCGCACCCTTCCCCTGATGCGACACGAGCGGACCCGCACCTTCGTTCTGCTGTGACACCGGCAGACCCGCACGAGGCCCTCGTGCGGGTCCGGGGCGTGGACGTCGATCCCCCGCCCCGGGCGGCCGCCGCCTCCCGGCCTCGAAGAGGGAGCCGACGCCCTTTCGCGAACCGCGCGTTCATGCGTCCGCACAAGGGAGCCGACGCCGTTTCACGGAGCAGACGTACACACTCGGCGAAGGGGAGCCGTCGCAGGTTCCCGGAGCGGACATCCACGCGTCTGCCTCCGGGGATCCCCGCCCCCAGCCGCTCGACGCTCTGGGGGAAGGCATCCCCGGAGGCCGGCTCCTGCGCCCCTACCCGGCCTCGTCCGCGCGGAAGGTGCGCCGGTAGGCGGCGGGCGTGGTGCGCAGCGCCTCGTGGAAGCGCCGGCGCAGGTTGACGGCCGAGGAGAGGCCGACCCGGCGTGCGATGGTCTCCACCGGCAGGTCGGTCTCCTCCAGCAGCGCCCGGGTGGCGGCGAGCCGCCGGTCGAGCAGCCAGCGTCCGGGGCTGATGCCCAGCTGTTCGGTGAAGCGCCGGGTCAGCGTGCGGGCCGAGACCTGGGAGCGGACCGCCATCTCGGCGACGCTGACCGGCTGGTCGAGGCGCCCGGCCAGCCACTCCAGCAGTGGGGCCAGCGAGTCGGCGACCGGCCCCGACGTGGGCAGTTCGGCGTACTGCAGCTGGCAGCCCTCGCGGTGCGGCGGCATCACCATCTGCCGTGCGATCCGCATCGCGTAGGCGGCCCCGTGGTCGGTACGCACGAGGTGCAGGCAGAGGTCCACGCCGGCCGCCGATCCGGCGCTGGTGGCGACGTCACCGTGGTCCACGTACAGCACCCCCGGGTCGACCTGGACCTGCGGGAACCCGGCGGCCAGCTCGGCGGCCCGGGCCCAGTGGGTGGCGGCCCTCCGGCCGTCCAGCACCCCGGCGGCGGCGAGCACGAAGGCGCCCGAGCAGATGGCGACGATCCGAGCACCTCGCCGGTGTGCCCGGCGGACCGCCGCGGCCACCGCCTGCGGCACCTCGGTGGCAGTGGGCTGTTGCCGGCCGGGCACCAGCACGGTGTCCGCGCGCTCCAGCGCGTCCAGGCCCGCCGTGACCAGCAGGTCGTAGCCGGCCTGGGTACGCACCGGTCCGGGGTGCTCGGCGCAGACCTCGAACGTGTAGCGGGCGGGGACCTCCGGGCCGTGGTCACCGAACACCTCGGCCGCGCAGGCGAGCGGGAACGTCGACTGCTGGGGCTGCAGCAGGGCCACCACCCGGTGGTGCGGCACAGGGGACTTCGGCAGCGAACGAGGCGTCATGGCGGGAAAGTACCCCATCATGTCGTTCCGGACACTGGGGCAGCACATTGGTCCGGACCAGGATGGTGCGTTGTGACCACTACGCAAGCGCGGAACCAGTCCTCGCCTCCGGGCAATCCACCCAGCGGGCAGCCCAGCACCTCACCGGGCGAACGGCCGCCCGCACGGCTCCCGTTGTGGGACCGGCGCTTCACGTTCTACTTCGTCGCCCGTTCGGTCTCGCTGGTCGGCGACGCGATGATGCCGGTGGCCGCCGCGCTCGCGGTGGGCGCGCTCTACGGAGCCTCCGGCGTCGGCTTCGTCCTCGGCACCTGGACCGGGACATGCGTCGTACTGGTCCTGTTCGGCGGGGTGTTCGCCGACCGGTGGGGCGCACGCCGGATGATGGTGGGCGCGGACCTCGTCCGGGTGCTCACCCAGGGCGTGCTGGCGGCCGCGTTCTTCGCCGGACCGCCGCCCTTCTGGCTGCTGGTGACCATGGCGGCGCCGGCCGGTGCGGCCACCGCGATGTTCCAGCCGGGGGTGAACGGGATGGTCCCGCTGGTCGCCCGCGAGCCGCAGCGGGCCAACGCCACACTCAAAGTGGCCGACGCGCTCGCCCAGTTGCTCGGACCGGCCCTGGCGGGACTGCTGATCGCACTGACCGGCGCCGGGACCGTGTACGCGATCGACGCGGGCACGTTCGTACTCAGCGCCCTGTGCCTGGCGCTCATCCGCCTCGCCCCCGCCGGCACCCGGGCCGGTGCCGGATCCGCTTCCCCCGGAGGGAGTTCACTCCGCCGCGACCTGCGTCAGGGCTGGCACGAGTTCCGCTCCCGTACCTGGATGTGGGCGGTGATCCTGATCTGGGTGGTCTACGGCGTGCTGCTCTTCGGCCCGCTGGTCCCGCTCGCTTCGGCCCTGATCGGCTCCCGGTCCGGCCCGGACGCCTATGGTCTGGCGGTCTCCTTCCTCGGCGCCGGAACCGTGCTCGGCGGCCTGCTGGCGCTGCGGGTGCGACCCGCCCGGCCGCTGGCGGCAGGCGCGGTGGCGATGGGGTTGTTCACCGTGCTGCCGCTCTGCGTGGCGCTGGGCGCGGAGCTGCCGGTGCTGCTGGCGGGCCACGTCCTCGGCGGCGGTGCCCTGGCGTTCTGGTCCGTGATGTGGGCGACCAGCGTGCAGACCCACACCCCGCCCGCGGTACTCAACCGGGTCACCGCGTACGAGCTGGCCGGTTCGGTGTCCGGGATCGCGCTCGGTCAGATACTGGCGGGGCCCGCCACCGCTCTGGCCTCCCCGGCACGGCTGCTGCTGGTCTCGGCGGGCACCTGCCTGGCGGGCTGCGTGGCGCTGCTCTCGGTCCCGGCGATCCGGACGCTGCGCCGCGCCGCTCCCGCGGACGGCGGCCGGCCGGAAGCACCGGACGGCCCACGCGGAGGGTGAGCGTCCCGGGCGGGGGGGGTGAGCCCGTCCGGCCCTGCGGGCTCTCGACGCGGAACAGAGAAACCCGCACCTGCCGCACCCACCTCCCCCGAACCCCCCGCCCCCGCCGCACCCGGGCGGTACGGGGGCGGGCGGCGAGCGGTGCCGCCCGGAGGGCAGTCATGTCCGGTCGAACGAGTCCAGCACCCGGGCGAGTGCCCGGTCGAACACCCCGTCCAGATCGATCGGCCCGGGGTCCTCGGCGAATCCGGCCGCCATCCGCGGGTACTTCCCGGTCATGATCTGACTGATCAGATACCCGGTGCGGGCGGCCTGCTCCTGCTCCTCGGACCAGGGCAGCGAGCGGCTGCGCTCCGCCGTGGCGATCTCGTTGGCGGTGTAGGTGGTCACCACGCCGTTGACCATGGCGATGAGCTCCATCTTCTCGCCGAACCGCGCGTCCACGCCGTCCAGACAGCTCAGCGCGTACTCCAGGTACCGCAGGGCGTTCGGGCTGAACCCGTAGACGGGCGACATCAGCCGGGGCACCCAGGTGTGGCGGCGCATCACCCCCCGGGCCTGGTGGGCCAGGGCGAGGAGGTCGGCGCGCCAGTCGCCCGAGGGCTCCGGGTACTCGTACCCGGCACTGACCGCGTCGAGCATCAGCTCGTGCAGGTCCTCCTTGCGGGGCACGTAGTTGTAGAGCGACATCGTGCCGCAGCCGAGCTCGGCCGCCACTTTCCGCATGGACACCGCGTCGAGCCCCTCCGCGTCCGCGATGCGCACGGCGGCAGCCGCGATGTCCGCGCGGCTGAACGCGGGCTTGGGGCCGCGGCCCGCACGCTCGGGGCGCGCCCAGATCACTTCGGGTACAGCGGGTCGCCCCACCATTGATCATCACCTCGACCACCATGGTAGTTACGTACACCGTACGTAGTGCGGTACCGTTGCGGCATGACAACTACGTACGCTGTACTTAGTGAAGGTCTGGAGAAGCGCTACGGCGACGTCCACGCACTGAGCGGCCTCGATCTGGCCGTGGCCGAGGGCACCGTCTGCGGAGTCCTGGGGCCCAACGGCGCCGGCAAGACCACCGCCGTCCGCGTCCTCACCACGCTGACCGCCCCCGACGGCGGCAGCGCCCGGATCGCGGGCCACGACGTGGTGCGTGAACCCGGGGCCGTACGGGCGGCGATCGGTGTCACGGGGCAGAGCGCCTCCGTCGACGGCGAGCTGTCCGGCCGGCAGAACCTGCGGCTCTTCGCCCGGCTGCTCAAGTACCGGGGCGCGGCCGTGCACACCCGCGCGGACGACCTCCTCGAACGTTTCGAGCTGACCGGTGCGGCCGACCGCCCGGCCCGCACCTACTCGGGCGGGATGCGTCGCCGCCTGGATCTCGCGGCCAGCCTGCTGGCCCGGCCCCAGGTGCTGTTCCTGGACGAGCCGAGCACCGGACTCGACCCGCACAGCCGCAATCAGATCTGGGCCGCGGTACGGGAGCTGGCGGACCGCGGCACCACCGTCCTGCTCACCACGCAGTATCTGGAGGAGGCCGATCAGCTGGCCGACGACATCGTCCTCGTCGACAGCGGCCGGGCCGCCCACAGCGGCAGCCCCGCCGAGCTGAAGGCCCGGATCGGCAGTTACGCCGAGGTCGTCGTCGCCCACGCATCGGCACTCGCCCCGGCCGCGGCCGTCCTGGACCGGCTGACGGGCGCCGCGCCGGTGCTCGACCACGAGCGCCGCACGGTGGGCGCGGTCGCCACGGACCCCACGCTCACCCTGCCCCGGATCGTCCGCGAGCTCGACGCTGCGGGCGCTGCGGTGATCGACGCGAGTCTGCGTCCGCCCACCCTCGACGAGGTCTTCCTGCGTCTGACCGGCCGCAGCGCCCCCACCGAGGAGACGGCAGCATGAGCACCGACGCGCTCGTCACGGAACGCCGGACCCCGGACGCCACCGGGCCCGCGAACACACCGGTCGCGGACGCCCTGGCCGTGCTCGGCCGCCATCTGCAACGGATCAAGGCGGCTCCGGGCGTCCTGATCCTGACCCAGACCATGCCGATCACGATGCTGCTGTTCTTCGGGTACGTCTTCGGCAGCGCGCTGGCCGTGCCCGGCCAGGAGTACCGCGCCTTCCTGGTGCCGGGACTGCTGGCGGCCACCGCCGCGAACGGCATCATGACCGGGATGTTCCAGTCCGCGCAGGACTGCCACCGGGGCGTGATGGACCGGTTCCGCACCCTGCCGATGAGCAGGACCGCCGTGCCGTTCGGGCAGACCGCGGCCGATCTGCTGACCACGGCCGTCGGACTGATCCCACTGATGCTGGTCGGACTCGCCGTGGGCTGGCGGATCGAGGGCGGCCCGGCTGCCGCGCTGGGCGCGTTCGGACTGCTGCTGCTGTTCCGGTTCGCCACCTCGTGGGTGGGCTGCTGGCTGGGGCTGCTGATCCGGAACGAGGAGGCCGCCGGACAGATGGGAGCCTCCACGTTCATCCTGCCTCTGCTCTCCAGCGCGTACATCCCGACCGACAACCTGCCGGGATGGCTGCGCACGCTCGCGGAGTGGAACCCGATCAGCGCCGTCGCCACGGCAGCCCGCGACCTCTTCGGCAACGCCGCGCCGTCCGCCGACGCCGCATGGCCGGTCGCGCACCCGGTGGCCGGGACGCTGTTCTGGTCCGCACTGCTGCTCGCGTTCGCCGTGCCGCTGTCCGTACGCAGCTACGCGCGCGGTGGCGAATGAAGGCGTGCCGACCTGGTGCGTGACGGGGGCCCGCGCGGATGAAGGCGCAACGGCCCGGTGCGCGACGAGGCGCGCATCGGGCCGTCAGCGCACCGCACGCTCAGCCGGGCAGCGCGACCGGCCGGTCCAGTGCGCCCAGCAGGGAGACGAAGCTCGACTCCAGGAAGGCGCCGAGTTCGTCGAGGGCGTCCGGTTCGTCGAGCGGCCAGCTGGTGACGGCCTCCTCGGCGAAGGCCATCCAGGCCCGGGCGGCAACCAGCAGCCGCGGTGAGTCCGGCATCCCCAGCCGCCGCTGCCCCTCCTCCACCCGCCGGGCCAGAGTGTTGCGGGTGAACTCGACGATGTCCTCCACGGCGGGGTGGCTGCCGCCGGCACCGCGGACCAGGGCGAGATAGACCCTGCGGTGCTCCGTCACGTACGCCACGAACCCGGCGATGAAGGACCGCAGCCAGGGGACGGGCTCCAGCGAGGAGTCCGGCTCCGTGGCTGCGGCGAAGTCGTCGCACTCCTGCTGCACCACGGAGCGGTAGAAGTCACGCTTGGAATCGAAGTAGTGGAACAGCAGCCCCCGGGAGATGCCGGCGCGGCGCGCCACATCGTCGGTGGAGAGCTCGTCCAGCGAGCGATCGGCGAGCATGTCCACGCCAATGGCGACCAACTGCGCCCTTCGCTCGTCGGGGCTCAGGCGCGCGGCTCGCTTCTCGGGCATGCGGACAGTGTAGAAGTACTTCGGCACCGAATTATCTCGGCACCCACTTCACCGGACCCCGCTTCGCCGGACGACACCCATGCGGTCACGCCCCCGCAAGGGGCTTACGCGGACATGGCGAAGCGCCACTGCCGGCTCCGGGGATGACGGAAGAGCAGGCAGCAGCGCGACGCCGGGGACCGGGTTCGTCGATTCAGCGGCGGCTGCCGAAGAGCGAGCGGCGCAGTCGCCGCAGCGGGGCGAAGAGCGAGACCCTCGCACTCTTGCTCCGGCGGGTGTGCGCGGCGTCGCGCGAGGTGAGCTCGCGCATCAGCAGCGTCGCCTCAGCGGACTCGCGCTGCGGGACGGCGGGGCCGCCCAGCACTGCGAGATGGCGGTCGAGGCGCGAACTCGTCGCGCTGCTCCCGCATGTGATGGCAGGCACACGCGCCCTGCTGTGCATCGTTATCTGTTCCATGTCACTCCCCACCCGTACGAGGGCACCCGGCCCGGGCAGGTTAACCCTATCGCCCCGCGGCGACGCGCGTGTATCCCGGGCACGGGATTGAGCACACACATACGGAGGTTGACGACCTGTCTGCGAATCACTGCGATTCCAGGGCGAGTTGGACAGATCGCCACCCCCTGGACAGCACACCCGCCCCGGGGCCGGCCCCCCGGAAGGAGGTCCCGGCCTGCGGGACCTCCACCCCGGGAAGCGGCCCTACGGGGTGACGAACGGGAGTGCGGGCCGGTCAGTCGAGCGCGTTGAGGACGGGCAGGTAGCCACCGGACTGCCCGGAGGCGAAGGGGTGGTACGACTCACCGATGTTGAGCCAGTTCAGGCTGTGCAGCCAGGCGCTTCCGGAGCAGATCTCGTGCCCGGTGAACTTTCCGGCGACATCACCGAAGGTGAAGCCGTGATCGGCGGCGCGCTTGGCGGTGGCCGCGTTGAGGTAGTCGGAGGCGCCGTTGATGGCCGTGCGCACCTTGTCGCTCAGCCCGACGACGCAACTGCCGCCGATCTTGTAGAAGCGCGGGTAGCCGAGGACGACGACATGGGCGGACGGGGCCTTGGCGCTGATCGCGTCGTACACCGAGTTGAGCTTGCCGGGCAGGGTGGAGTCCACATAGCTGCGGGCGGTGGCGATCCGGTTGAGACAGGTGGCCTCCGACTGGAGGACACAGGTCGTCATCACATCGGCGAATCCGGCGTCGTTGCCGCCGATGGAGATCGAGACCAGGTCGGTCGAGGAGTTGAGCGGTCCGAGCTGGCTCGCCGTCACGTCACCGGTGCGGGCACCCGAGCAGGCGGTGAAGGCGAACGAGGCGGGTGCGTTGGCTGCCGCCCAGAGCGAGGGGTAGGCGAGGGTGCTGCGCTTGCAGTCACCACTGGAGCCGATGTAGCTGCCGGAGCCGACCCCCGAGGAGTAGGAGTCGCCCAGCGCGACATAGTCGACGGCTTGCACGGACGACGCGGCGTTCGCGGTGGCTGCCCCGGTCAGGGCGACTACTGCACCGAGCAGGAGCGAGGACGAGAACGCCACGAGTCTGGACATTTTCATGGAACCTCCCAGGGATCGACCGACAGGATCTCTGCCACGTCCGTGGTAGCAGCAGCGAAGGCCATTCCGGAAGTGTTCATGCCAAGTCGAACGGATGAGCTTTTTCCCGACGCCCTCTGAACACACGTCATATCGGCGCCGGTGCACGTCATATCGGCACTGATGAAACCTGGGTGCGCGGGGTGCCCCCGTGCCGGATCATGGGCGGCATGTCTGCCAACCCCGAGTCCGCTCTGCCGATCCGGCTCACCGTCGACGACAGCGACTCCCCGTCCGACGTCGTCGACGCGCTGTTCCTCGGCCGCTTCGCGACGGGCGAGCAGCCGTACTCGCACAGCTCCTCCCTCGACCGGGTCAGGACGGGGGCCACGCTGCTGCCCCCGTCCGCGAAAGTGCTGCGCGCCGCGCGCGACGACGACCGCAGCGCCACGCTCGCCGAGGGCGAGGGCTGGACCCTGCTCATCTCGCGATGGAACCGGGGCGCCGACGTCACGGTCACCGCGACCACCCCCGAACTGGCCCGGAAGGTGCTGGACGAGGCCACGGAGGGAGCCCAGGACGAACCGGAGCCGCAGCCCGAGAACGTGACGATGGGCTTCTGGTACATGTCGCCGCGGCGCGGACCGCACCGCACGACCCGTCAGATCGCGGCCGGTACGTGGGACGAGGTGCGGGCCAACTACACCGCACCGGTGGCCGATGCGATGGGCCGGCTGATGAAGGTCACCCCCGACGACATCGCGGGCCGGCTGCTCCTGCTGCACGGACCGCCCGGCACCGGCAAGACGTCCGCCCTGCGCACCCTGGCGAGGTCCTGGCGGGACTGGTGCCAGGTCGACTGCGTGCTCGACCCCGAGCGGCTCTTCAACGACGTCGGCTATCTGATGGACATCGCGATCGGCGAGGACGACGGCAGCGCGAAAGGCCGCTGGCGTCTGCTGCTGCTCGAGGACTGCGACGAACTGATCCGCGGCGAGGCCAAACACACGGCCGGCCAGGCGCTGTCCCGGCTCCTGAACCTCACGGACGGGCTGCTGGGCCAGGGCCGCAACGTCCTCGTCGGGGTGACCACCAACGAGGACCTGGAACGGCTCCACCCGGCGGCCGTCAGGCCGGGCCGCTGCCTCGCCCGGATCGAGGTGGGACCGCTGACCCGCAAGGAGTCCGTGACCTGGCTCGGCACGGATGAGGGCCTCGGCCGGGACGTGGCGCGCGAGGGAGCGACCCTGGCGGAGTTGTACGCGCTGCGCCGCGGCACCGGCCCCGCATCGGTCCCCAGGCAGGACTCGGGCGCGGACGCGGGTCTGTACCTCTGACTGACCACGGGCAGGGCCTCCGGCCCACCTCCCCGCAGTCCCGCCGCGCGAGATCCTCCCGTCGGATCAGCCCCGCCTCACCCCGTGTACACCGCCCGCACCGCGTCCTGCGCCAGTTCCAGCGCCCGCGCCCGGGACATCCCCAGCCGCCGGACCTGTTCCGCGTACTCGCGCGCCGCGGACGCCGCGTTGCGTTCGGCCGCGTCGCCCGCGGCTGCGACGAACGTCCCGTTGCGCCCGCGTGTCTCGATCACTCCGTCCCCCTCCAGCGCCCGGTAGGCCTTGGCGACGGTGTTGGCGGCGAGGCCGAGCTCCTCGGCGAAACCGCGTACGGTCGGGAGCTTGTAGCCGACCGGCAGCGCGCCGGAGCGGGCCAGTTCGGAGATCTGCGTGCGCAGCTGCTCGTACGGAGCGGTGCCGGAATCCGGGTCAACGGCGATCTTCAGAGTCACGGGCCGATTCTGCCCCACCGCCGGAAATTCGGGGGCGGACGGGCCGGACCTGCGGGTACGGTCCGGGCCATGACTGTCATCGTGCGCGATTTCCGGCCCGCCGACGCCCAGGACTGGGTCCGGGTGAGGCGCGCGGCGCTCCCGTTCGTGGTCACCACACCGGAGCGGGTCGTGTTCGACCTGGCCACCGCCCATCCGGACAAGCGGTACCGGCTGCTGGTCGCGGAGGAGGAGGGCGAGGTCATCGGGACGGCCCAAGCCGGGCTGGCGTACGGGAGCCCCGAGCCGGGGCAGGCGTTCTGCAATCCGTACGTCCACCCGGAGCGGACCGGCCGGGGAGCGGGCACGCTGCTGCTGCGCACGGCCGAGGAGTATCTGGCCCTGGCCGGTGCGGCCTCGGTCTACGCCTGGGTCATGGACACCCCCGGTGACCTGGCGTTCGCCGCGAAGCACGGCTATGAGTCGAGCAGGCCCGCGCACTTCTTCCGCCTCGGCCTGGCCGACGCCGCACTGCCGCCCCGTCAGGAGCTGCCGGCCGGTGTCGAGCTGCGCACCGGCGCCGACTTCGCCGACGACCCGCGCCCGCTCTTCGAGGCTGATGCCGAGACCACCGCGGACGAGCCCACCGACACACCGGCCCGACTGTCGGACTACGAGGAGTGGCTGACGAAGACCTGGGGCAGTCCCGGCCTCGACCACCACCTCACCTCGGTCGTGGTGGCCGAAGGCGAGGTGGCGGCGTTCACCGCGGCGGAGACCGACGGAGTGGACCGCTACTGGTCGGGGATGACCGGCACCCGCCGGGCGTTCCGTGGCCGCGGGCTGGCGAAGCTCGCGAAGAACGACTCGCTGCACCGGGCGCGCGCCGCCGGGTTCACCGATGCCTACACCGGCAACGACGCCGGCAACACTCCGATGCTGGCGATCAACCGCTGGTTCGGCTACGAGCTGTGTGCCACGGAGGTGCGCCATGTCCGCAAACTCGGCTGAGTCCGAACTGACGGTCGTCCTGATCAAGGCCGGAAAGACCAAGATCCGCTATCCCGCCGCCCTGGTTGCCGACGACGGCACCCGGGTGACGGTGCGTGCGCCCTGGGCCGCCCCCGGGGTCCGCGACTTCGGCTTCGTACGTTTCGAGCCGGGTGACGTCTTCACCGAGTACTACTGGCGGGACGCCTGGTTCGCGGTGAAGGAGGTCCGCACCGGGGCGGGTGCGCTCAAGGGCTGGTACTGCGACGTGACCCGCCCGGCTGTCCTGCGGGACGGCGAGCTGCTCGTCGAGGACCTGGATCTCGACCTGTGGGTGTCGGCGGACCGCTCCGGCGTACTGCGGCTGGACGAGGACGAGTTCGAGGAGAGCGGCCTGGCCGGACGCGACCCGGAGGCGGCGAGGGCAGCCGTGGAGGCACTGGACGAGCTGGAACGCCTGGCCCGCACGGAGGAGGGGTTCGCCGGGCTGCTGGGCTGAGACGCCCCGGCGAGGGCGGCGGGCCGGGGTGCCCACGGCCGGGCGCCCCGGTTCGAGGAGAAGAGGCCATGGCGTCCGGCCGTCCGGCGCCCCGGCCGCCGCCCTCGCCCCGTCCCTCACCCCGGTCCCCTCAGCCCACCACCAGTTCCACCTCGTACCCCGCCGCGTCCTCCAGGTAGGCGGCCACATGCCCGTCGCCGCCCGCATGCGGATGGCGGTCCGGGAACAGCAGCCGCCAGCCGTGGTCGGGGGCCCGGGCCACCAGGGCGTCGAGGGTGGCCCGGTCCTCGACGTGGAACGCCAGGTGGTTGAGCCCGGGGCGTCGTCGCTCGTGTGCTCCGGGAGCCAGGTCGGGCGACTGCTCGATCACCAGATAGCTGTCGCCCCGCCGCCAGCTGCGCCCGTGCGCCCACTGCTGGTACGGGACATGACCCAGCTCGCCGAGGAGCCAGCCCCAGCCGGACGCGGCGGCCGCCAGATCGGGCACCCACAGCTCGATGTGGTGCAGCCGCCCGGTGCGAGCGCCGCCGGTCTGCAGCGGCACGGCCCGGCGGACGCCCCGTGGTTCGTACGCGACGGTGTCGCCGTCCTCGTGCCAGTGGATCAGGAACTGCTCCCCCGCCCGGTATCCGTCGAGGCCGGCGCGGCAGTACGCGACCATGTCGTCCGGAAGGGCGCCCAGCGGGAACCACTCCAGCCCGGAGCACTTGTCCGGTTCACGGTTGTACGGCGGCCGGTCCGGGTCGTACTCCGCCTCGAAGAACCAGCCCGTTCTGGGGTTGCCGCCCGGCCCCCTGTGCTGCATGACCAGGGCCATGCGCAGCTCCTCCGGTTCGAGCGCGATCCCGATCTCCTCGGCCGTCTCGCGGATCACCGCGTCGCGGACGTCCTCACCATCCTCCACATGCCCGGACGGGGCGTGCAGCAGCCCGTCCGCGTACCCCGTACCTGCCCGGCGGGCGAGCAGGACGTCGGAGCCGCGGCGGAGGATCAGATGCACATCGACGACCTCGGCGTGCCGGCGCGGGGGTTCGGCCCGCGCCACCAGGGCGTAGCGCTCGTCGTCGACGTCCTTGCCCCAGAGGTTCCGGTCGCCTGAGAGCCACTCGTGGTGGATGCGCTCGGTGAACGGTGCGATCAGCGAGGTGAGTCGACCGGCGGAGAGCCCGACCCCGTTCCACACGCCTTCGATCAGGACCAGTCTGCCGCCGGGCCGCAGCAGGCCGAACCAGTGGCTCAGGACGGCCGCCGGGTCCGGGAGCAGCCACACCACGTGCCGGGCCAGGATCACGTCGAACTGCTGCTTGCCGACGGGCGGCGCGGCCGCGTCCCCGGTCAGCACCTCGGTCCCCGTACCTGCCAGCTTGGCGCGTGCCTGCTCCACCATGCGTGGCGAACGGTCCACGGCGGTGACCCGGTGCCCCTGCCCGGAGACGAGCAGCGCCAGGCTTCCGGTGCCGCACCCCAGGTCGAGGACCTCGGACCGTTCCCTGGGGAGCCAGTTCTCCAACCGTTGTGCCCAGGCGTGCCGGACCACGGGGTCGAGCAGGCCGTGGTCCGGTTCCTCGTCGAAGGAACCTGCGGCTGAATCCCAGTCGATCGTCGTCATGGACCGATCGTGCCAGCCGGCACTGACAGCGGCTGCGGTCTTCCGGAGAGGCGGCCCGGCCCGGGGCACCGACGGCCGGTCTCAAGCATTCTTGAGTGGCCCCTCAAGGCCGTCATAACGATCGCCCGCAGCCCCTTTCCCGGACCTTTCCGGGGGCGGCCCGGGGCTAAGGGCTGTCCCGCACACCGCCGTGGACCGCTGAAGGAGTACCCCTGTCATGCCTGCCTTCACTCCCGCCCGCCGCAGGGCCGCCGCTGTCGTCGCGCTCGGTGCGACGCCACTCGTACTCACCGCTCCGACCGCGGCTCCGGCCGCGGCACACGGCTCACTGACGGCCCCGGTCAGCAGGGTCTCGGCCTGCTTCGCCGAGGGTCCGGAACACCCGCGGTCCGCCGCGTGCGTGGCCGCGGTCGCGGCGGGAGGCACCCAGGCGCTGTACGACTGGAACGGCGTCAACATCGCCAACGCGGCAGGGAAGCACCGGCAGTTGATCCCGGACGGCAAGCTGTGCAGCGCGGGCAACGCCAAGTTCGAAGGGCTCGATCTGCCGCGCGCCGGCTGGCCGGCCAGTGAGATGAAGGCGGGATCCCACACCTTCCGGTTCCGGGCCACCGCCCCGCACAGGGGTTCCTTCGCGCTGTATCTCACCACCGCCGGCTACGACCCGGCGAAGCCGCTGAAGTGGTCCGGCCTGGAGGAGAAGCCGTTCGCCGGGGCCACCGACCCGGAGTTGGTGGACGGTTCGTACGTCTTCGACGGCACCGTTCCCCACCGCTCGGGACGTCAGCTGATCTACAGCGTCTGGCAGCGGTCGGACTCCCCCGAGGCGTTCTACGCGTGCTCCGACGTGGTCTTCGGCGGTAAGGGCGGCAGCGCCGCCGGCGGCAGCGGTTCGGTCGCGCCGTGCCCGCTCCGTCCCCGTCGGCGCCCTCCGAACAGGAGATCACCGAGGGTGCGCAGAAGTCCTCGGTCGAGCACGGCGGCCACGGTGACGACGACGCCGGTACGGGCGCGACCGTCACCGAGGCCGCTGGGGCGACGGCTCCGGCCAACGCCCCGGAGCCGGACAGCGCGTCGGGCGATGTCCCCGTCGCGGGGGCCGACAACCTCGCCGAGACGGGCGGCGGCGCCGCCACGAGCCGGCTGGCCATGGGCGGTGCGGCCGCGATCGCGCTGGGCGCGGGGGCGCTGCCGGTCTCGGTCCGTCGCCGGGCCGCCGCAGCGACCCGGCGCGGACTCTGACGGGCAGTCCGGTCAGGGAACCGGTCCCTACCCGATGACCGACGCGCAGGTGGTCGGGGTGGCGTGCGCCGGGTCCAGGGCGTTCGCCACCTCGTGGTAGGCGATCCGGTCGATCGTCCCGATCGCCACGTGCTCCGACAGGTCGACCGGGCACAGGTCCTGGAGCAGGACGTTGCGTACGTCCGGCCCGTCCAGGAACTGTGTCCGGTACGGGGTCACGACCTCGTCGTACTTGGTCGCGATGACGGTGTAGTGCACGCCGGGCACGGTGTCGGGCACCGAGTTGAGCTTGGTGACGAAGGGCGATCCGGCCACCTGGTCGGCGAGTCCGGGTGTTCCGGCGTTGAGCAGGTCCTCGGCGCCGGGGAAGTACGGCAGCAGTTTGGTCAGACCGAGGAGGGTGGTGCCGTGGTTGTCGGGCGCGATCCCGACCAGGGCGTTGACCTTGGCCGCTCCGCCGAGGAACTTCAGGTAGTAGTTCGGCATCATGCCGCCCTGGGAGTGGCCGACGAGGTCGGCCTTCGGGGCCCCGGTGGAGGCGAGCACCTTGTCGACGAAGACGGAAAGCTGTCCGGCCGACTTGTCGATCGGGCCGAGGCCGTTGAAGAGCGGCACTCCGGGGAGCTGCCCGTAGTCGAGCGAGTAGACGCAGTAGCCCCGGTTGACCAGGTAGGGGGCGAGGACGAGCCAGTTGTCGACCGAGTTCCCGAAGGTCCCGTGGACGAGCACGACGGGCCGGGGGTGGGCTGCGGAGGGCTTGCAGGAGTAGTCGTTCCAGCCACGGGAGGTGACCGTGGCGGTGGCGGTGGGGGTGGCTGCAGCGGCAGCGGCCGTGGGGGTGGCGACTGCCGCGACGGCGAGGAACAGTGCGGCGAGGGTTGTCCGCGCACGTGGGGTACGCGACGCACGGGTCCAGGGCAGCATCGTGTGGTCTCCTTGCGGCTCAAGGGAGTTGCGATGTCTTTGCACCCTGCGGCCCGGACCACAAGTTCTGACGAAGTTCTACGTGCTCATGCCAACCTACGCACGAGTAAGGTTGCGTGGGAAGTTACGCGTCGGTAAAAACTGACGCGGTAGTAACCGTAGCTTCAGGACAGTCACCGACGGGCAGGTCAGGCCGCGAGTCGCCCCGGCATCACAGCCTGCGGCCCGAATCTGGCCCGCAGCCGGTCCGCGACCGCCTCGACCCGCCGCGCCCGTTCGTCGACCGGGTCGAAGGTCAGCTGGTGCGCGGCCTGCCCGGCATCTCCGAGCCCCTCGGCGCGCAGCGCGATCCCCCGCACCCTGGCCCGCTGCAGGGCGAACGAGTCATGGATCCGGTAGGCGAGCGCGGTCAGTTCCGCGGAGTGCGCGGTGGGCTCGCGGAGCGTACGGCTGCGGGTCAGCGTCGAGTATCCGGTCCGGTCGGCATAGCGCACGGAGACCGCGAGCGAGCGGCACACCCGCCCCTCGCCGCGCATCCTCGCCCCCAGCTCCTCGGTGAGCGACATGAGCGCACGCCGCTGACGCTCCCGGTCCAGCTCGTCGCGCGGGAAGGTCCGTTCGGCGGCGAGCGAGCGGGCCGCGGCGTTCGGCACGACCTTCGTACGGTCGATGCCGTGCGCCCGCTCCCACAGCTCGCGCCCGGTCCGTACCCCGGTGATCCGCTGCAGGGTGCCGAGCGGGGCGGCCGCGATCCGGCCGACGGAGTCGAGCCCGTATCCGCACAGTGTGCGGGCCGTCGCCGCCCCGACGCCGTCCAGCGCGGCCGCCGGCCGGTCCGCGAGGAAGGCGGCGGCCCCGCCTGCGGGCACCACGAAGGTCGTCCCGGGTGCGGCCTGCCGTGCCGCCATCCGGGCCAGCATCGGGTTCTCGGCGGCCCCGATCGCGCAGTCCACCCCGTGCAGGGCCAGCGCGCGGACCCGGATCACCGAGGCCAGCCCCTTCACGTCCTGCCCGAAGTAGCGCAGCGCGCCCCGGACATCGGCGAGCGCCCCGTCGGGCGGGGCCGCCTCGACGAGGGGGGTGAACGAACCGAGCAGGGCGAGCAGCCCCGCGTAGCCGGCGCCGTCCGGGAGGCCGCCGCCGACCCGGCGGAACCGCAGGCAGAGGATGCCGGACTGCTCGCTCATCCCGCACTCCCCGGGCTCTGGTGCCACAGCTTCCTTCCGGTGGGGACCCCTTCGCCGGGTGGCTGCAGGTCCGACCAGGGGTTCATCTCGTAGCCGGTGGGCATCCGGATCCGGCGGCCGTCGCCGGCAGCGGACGACTCCTCCTTCTCCTTCTCCGGGGCGGCCGCTTCGGCAGGCACCTGGGCCAGCCGGGCCGCGACCGCGTCGAGCCCGCCGGTGCGCCGCAGTTCGGCCAGCTCCGCCAGATTCCAGGCGGCCGCGCCGACCACGCTCAGGCTCCGCGGCCCGCGCCGCTGCACCACTCCGCGCACCAGCAGCAGCCAGGAATGGAAGACGGTGTACGCGCAGGCGGCGTGGCTGTCGTCGAAGAAGGCCAGGTCGACCAGGCCCGTACCGTCGTCCAGGGTGGTGAAGACGACCCTGCGGCCGGAGCGTACCGGCGGGGTCTGGGTGGCCGCCTTGGCACCCGCGACCAGCACGGTTTCCCCGTGCCGCGCCTCGCGCAGCCGCTTGGCCGAGACCGCGCCGAGCTCCTTCAGGAAGGCGTGGTGATCGCTCATCAGATGGCGCGAGACGTCCATGCTCAGCACGCCCAGTTCGGCGCTGAGCCGTTCCGCCTCGTTGAGGTCGGGCAGACCGATGGAGCCGGTGCGGTGCCCGCCGCCGAGCGGCAGTTGCGCGCCGGAGCCGCCGGAGCCCGCGCCCCGCTGGGCACGGTGGAGTTCGGACAGGTGCAGCAGCAGGTCGCGGCGGTTGGCGCCGAACGCGTCGAGAGCGCCGACCTGCGCCAGCCGTTCGGCGGCGGGCTTGCCCGGACGGGCCCGTTGCCAGAAGTCCAGCAGCGAGGTGTAGGGCTGCCCGGCCTCGATCCGGGTGACCTCGGCAGCGCTGATCCCGTGGACGTCCGAGAGTGCCAGCCTCAGCCCCCAGGCCTCCTCCCCCTCCCCCACACCAGACACCAGTTCGATTCGATGGGCGGCCGCCGACCGGTTCACATCCAGCGGCAGCACCGGCACTCCGCGCCGCCGCGCGTCCGCGAGCAGCAGACGCTTCGGGTACATCCCCGGGTCATGGGTGAGCAGCCCGGCATAGAAGGCCGCCGGGTGATGCACCTTCAGCCAGGCCGACTGGTACGTCGGTACGGCGAAGGCCACCGCGTGCGCCTTGCAGAAGCCGTAACTGCCGAACGCCTCGATGATCTCCCAGGCACGGGCGATCACCTCGGCGCTGTACTTGCGCACCGCCGCGTGCTGGGCGAACCAGACCCTGATCCGGCCCTGCGACTCGGGGTCGGAGAGCCCGCGCCGGACCCGGTCGGCCTCGTCCCGGCCGCAGCCGGTCATGATGTCGACCATCTCGATGATCTGCTCGTGGAAGACCACCACCCCGTACGTCTCGCGCAGCGGCCCCTCCAGGTCGGGGTGCGGATAACGGACCGGCGCCCGGCCGTGCCGGGCCTCGATGAACGGGCGCACCATGTCGGCGGCGACCGGGCCGGGCCGGAACAGCGAGATGTCGACCACCAGGTCGTGGAAATCCGCCGGCTGGAGCCTGCCGACCAGGTCACGCTGGCCGGGCGACTCGATCTGGAAACAGCCCAGCGTCTCGGCGGTCCTGATCAGCCGGTACGTCTCCGGATCGCCCGGCGGCACACCGTCCAGGTCCACCTCCTGTCCGGAGGCCCGCTTCACCTCCGCGACCGCGTGCGCCATCGCCGACTGCATCCGTACACCGAGCACGTCGAGCTTGAGCAGCCCGAGGTCCTCCACGTCCTCCTTGTCGAACTGTGCCATCGGGAAGCCCTCGCCGCTGGTGGGCATGACGGGGGTGCGGCGCAGCAACGAGGCGTCGGAGAGGAGGACCCCGCACGGGTGCATGGCGATGCCGCGCGGCAGCGCGTCGAGCGCCTCCACCAGCTCCCACAGCCGCCCGTACTTCTCCTTCGTCCTCGCCACCTCGCGCAGCTCGGGCAGTTCCTCCATGGCCGCGAGGGCGTCGCGGGCCCGGATGTGCGGGAAGGCCTTGGCGAGCCGGTCGGTCTCGGCCGGGTTCATGGAGAGCGCGGCGCCGACGTCGCGAATGGCGTGGCGCACCCGGTAGGTCTCGGGCATGGCGACGGTGGCGACCCGCTCGGCGCCGAAGCGGCCGATGATCGCGCGGTAGACGTCGAGGCGGCGGGCCGACTCGACGTCGATGTCGATGTCGGGCAGCACGAAGCGGCGCTTGGAAAGGAAGCGCTCCATCAGCAGCCCGTGCTCGACCGGGTCGGCGTGGGCGATCCCGAGGAGGTGGTTGACCAGGGAGCCGGCCCCGGAGCCGCGCGCGGCCACCCTGACCTTCATCTCCCGTACATCGTCCACGACTTGGGCGACCGTCAGGAAGTACGAGGCGAAGCCGTGGTGGGCGATGATGTTCAGCTCGTGGTGCATCCGGTCCCAGTACTCGCGCCTGCGGTCGTAGCCGCGCAGCACCATGCCCGCGGCGGCACGGGAGGCCAGCACCCGCTGGGCGGTACGGCGGTCCGCGCCGACGAGGTGCGGTTCGGGGAAGTGGACCGAGCCGAGGCCGATGTCGCCCCGGGGGTCGACCACGCAGGCGTCGGCGGTGCGCCGGGTCTCCTCGATCAGCCGCGCCCCGGCGCCGGGGCCGAGTCCGGCGGCGGAGGTGATCCGCTCGGCGGTCTCCGCCATGGCGCGGGCGTCCTTGAGCCAGCGCTCCCCGCTGTCGAGCGGGGAGCGGCGCGGGTCGACGGGGACGAGCCTGCGGGCGGAGTCGAGCACATCGGCGACAGGGCCCTGACCCGCGTCGGCGTACCGGACCGCGTTGGTCAGCACGGCCCGTATCCCCTGCTCGGCGGCGAAGCCGACGGTACGGGCGGCGAGCCGCAGCGAACCGGGTCCGGTGCCGTCGCGGCCGTGGTGGACGGCTTCGAGCCGCAGGTCGTCGCCGTACACCTCCCGCCAGGGGGCGAGCAGGGCGGCGGCCCGGTCGGGCCGGCCGGCGGCCAGCGCCCTGCCCACCTCGGAGGCGGGGCCGAGCAGCACGGTGAGCCCTTCGGCGGACAGTGCGGAGCGGTCGAGCAGGGGCCGGCCGCCGTCGGGCACGGCTCCATGCGCGGCGGTGACGAGGCGGCACAGCGCGGCCCAGGCCTGGGCGCCGTCGCGGGCGAGGAAGGTGGTCCTGGGTGCGGATTCATCGACAAAGGCACCACCGCGGGCCGGGGTCCGCAGCCGTTGCGTACGCCCGTCACCCTCCGTGTGCCCGGCGGGGGCCACGGCGAGTTCCACCCCGAAGAGCGGCCGCACCCCCGCCTGCCCGCAGGCCTTGGCGAACCGGACCGTGCCCGCCAGGGTGTCGCGGTCGGTCAGCGCGAGGGCGTCCATCCCGCGCTCGGCGGCGCGCTCCGCCAGCCGCTCCGGGTGCGAGGCCCCGTACCGCAGGGAGAACCCGGAAACGGTATGCAGATGCGTGAACCCGGGCACCCGCACCTCCTGAACCGATCCGCACTCACCACCCCCTCGCTCTCCACCATAGACCAAGTTTCGAACATTCGTACGATACTCGGGCGTGAGCCGTCCTCGCCCTTCAGCCATTCGGCCCGGCCCCGACTGCGCGAATGCCGAGCACCCCGGACCGTGGGGGCATGACTTTCGCTGACGAGGTGAAGAACGCCGTCACTCCACGGGCCGCACTGCTCGTCATCGGCGTACTGGCGCTGCAACTGCTGTTCATCGCGTCCTACATCGGAGCACTCCACAACCCGAAGGCCACCGATGTCCCGTTCGGCGTCGTCGCACCCCAGCAGGTGTCCGCCCAGCTCGTCACCGAACTGAAGAACCTCCCCGGCGACCCCCTGGACCCCCGGGCGGTCACCGACGCGGCCACCGCCCGCCGCCAGATCCTCGACCGCGACATCGACGGCGCCCTGATCGTCAACCCCAGGGGCACGACCGACGCCGTACTGGTCGCATCCGGCGGCGGCACCGTCCTGGCCACCTCCCTGACGAAGATCATCAAGGAGGTCGAGCTCACCCGGCACCGCACGGCGCGCGCCGTGGACGTGGCCCCGGCCTCGAACCAGGACTTCGACGGGCTCTCGTCCTTCTACCTGGTCGTGGGCTGGTGCGTGGGCGGCTACCTCTGCGCCTCGATCCTGGCGATCAGCGCGGGCAGCCGCCCCGCCAACCGTCAGCGTGCCGTGATCCGGACCGGGGTCATGGCGCTGTACTCGATCGCAGGCGGAATCGGCGGTGCGATCATCATCGGCCCGATCCTCGGAGCCCTGCCCGGATCCTTCTGGGGGCTGTCGGGCCTGGGCGCGCTGACCGTCTTCGCGGTCGGCATGATCACCCTCGCCCTGGAGGCGCTCACCGGCATCGTCGGCATCGGCCTGGCCGTCCTGATCGTGGTGATCGCGGGCAATCCGAGCGCGGGCGGCGCCTTCCCGCTCCCGATGCTGCCGGACTTCTGGCGGGCGATCGGCCCCGCCCTCCCACCGGGGGCCGGGACCTGGACAGCACGCTCGATCGCCTACTTCAGGGGCAACGCGGTGACCGGGCCGCTGCTGGTGCTCTCCGCGTGGGCGGTGGTGGGCACGGTCATCACCCTGCTGATGGCGATGCGGAAGAAGCCGGAGACTGCGGCCGCCGCGGACACCCCGCTCGCGGGGGCGGCGGGCGGGGGCTCGACACTGGCGTGACGGGGGGAGCGACCCCGTAACCGTCCACACCCTTCACCGCTCTTCGCTGCCGCCCCCGCCCCTTGAGCGGGGGCGGCAGCGGCGCTCCCATGGCCATCGCTCGACGAACACCGCAATTCTCGGCGTCCGGTCGGCGCAACGACTATGCATGACAGGTACATGGCGGCATTCTGGGGCGACCTCATGACCCCACGAGGTACACGGCCACCCCAGCTCCTTCTCACCCCACGGAGATCGCCATGCGTCGCCACGTCGCCATGCTGCTCGGCACCGTCGCCCTCTCGCTCCCGCTCGCCCTGCTGCCCGCCGCATCCGCCTCGGCCGCCCCCGCGGACAAACCCCAGGTCCTCAGCTCATGGACCCAGACGAGCGCCTCCAGCTACAACGCCTGGAACGCCGCCCGCAACAACCAGGGCTCCTGGGCCGCCTACGGCTTCGACTGGTCGACGGACTACTGCAGCACCTCGCCCGACAACCCGTTCGGCTTCCCCTTCCAAACGGCCTGCGCCCGCCACGACTTCGGCTACCGCAACTACAAGGCCGCCGGCACGTTCTCCGCCAACAAGGCCCGTCTCGACTCCGCCCTCTACGCGGACCTCAAGCGCGTCTGCGCCGCCTACTCGGGTGCGAAGCTGACCTCGTGCAACGCCACGGCCTGGACGTACTACCACGCCGTGGACATCTTCGGAGTCGCGCCGGCCGAGGCGGGCGCCGGCAGACTGCCCCAGTCCGCCTGACCTGCCCCGCCGCTCGGTGTCCCGGGCCGCCATGCCGCGACCCGGGACACGGCTCAGGGGTGCCAACGGCTCAGGAAGGACGGTCACCCCGAGCCGGTGCCTCCGTCGGCTTCGCTGTCGGCAGCGAAGCCGCAGAGCCCGTCCATGAACCGGCTCGGTGACGACGGCCTCGGCAGCGCCTCGACCCACTGGTCCCAGAGGCCGCCGGGCACCAGGAACCGGGTGGCGTGCTCGCTTCCGGTGAGGCTGTCGATGTGGAGGAGCGCGCTGATGGCCCAGTGCTGGTCGTACTCGCAGTCGGGCCGTCGGAGGTAGCGGTCCAGGTAGACCGCGAGATACTCGGCGTCCTCGTCGGTGCCGAAGCGCGCGAGGGCGAAACAGTGGCCCTGACCGGCAAAGCAGAACTGACTGGTCAGGAGAAGATCAGCGAGAACGTCACGGAAGTGGTCACGACGGTCGAAGCCGATCAGCCACGATGCCGTCAAGCGGGAGCGCCAGTCGCCCTCCAGCAGGATCTCGAGTTCTTCATCGGTGATCTTCCGGGCGGCAGCACGCACGGACTGCACGAACAGATCGCGCTCGCTCTCGTCGTCACGCGCGAAGTTGCCGTGCAACAGGCGCAGATGGCGTCCGTGCTCCTTCGGATCCGGTGTGACGTAGCGATCGACGACGTCGAGAAGCTCGGAGGCGGAGGCACGAGGAAAGCGCATGAAGACATTTCACCTGACCGGGCGATCCGGGGCCGGAGCTTTCGGCGGTCACGTCCGGAGCGCGCACCGGACCCGCCCGGCCTTCACTCCCCGGCCCTGTCCGGATCGTCAGTGGCCGCCGCCGGGCCGGTCGCAGCCGGGGTGATCGGGGTAGCCGCCGAAGGCCTCCGCACGAGTGGAGCCACGGCTCATCGTGCCTTCGACACAGAGCAGCGGGGAGTCGTCGACGTCGACGAGGAATCCGAGCTCGGCCGGACCGATCCGATACGTCTGCGTTTCCCCGGACGGGTAGCCGAGTCCGGTGAGCACCTCACGCGCACTCCCCGGGGCGAAGTCACCGCGCACTCGCAGCGGTTCGAGTGCCTTCTCGATGCTCGCAACGGCCTCGATTCCGTCGCAGCGGCTCTGGCCGTACAGCGAAAACGGAACCTGGAAGCCATGATTCTCCGCGTAACGGTCGGCGGGAGGCGGTGCCTCCGAGCCCGAGCGGTGTGCGGTCGGCGTCGGCACCGCCGAGGGGCTCTCGCCGGGGCACCGGAAGTTCGCCGGTGTGCTCGGCCTCGACACGCCGGTCGGGGCCGGCCCCGTGCGTGCGTCGGCTGCGTCCCCCGACCGCTCGGTCCCACACCCCGCCACCAGCATGACCACCGCCGACGACGACAGCGCCCCGAGCCTTGCCCTCGCCATTCCGGTCATCGCCATGCGCTGATTCTCCCCTGCATTGCGTCAACTCGCTTTCGGTCGGGTCAGGTTGGGCCAGGTCGGGCCCGGCGGCTGCCGGGCGCCGACCGGCCCCCACGGCCTTCGGCGCAGACCACCTGCCTTCGAAACAAGTCGCCGCGGCAGGTCTTCGCCACCACCGGCCGGTCCGGACGCAGACCGCTTCGGAGATACGGCGCGACCGACCGATCGACCGGACACGGGAATGGCCCCCGGCACAGCCGGGGGCCATTCACCGCCGCACGGAACCGTCAGCCGATCTCCGCCCCGAACGCCGAAAGCGCCTCCGGAACCGGCTGGAAGAACGTCTCGCCGCCCGAGGAGCAGTCGCCGCTGCCGCCCGAGGTCAGTCCGATCGCCGTGTCACCGGCGAAGAGCGAGCCACCGCTGTCGCCGGGCTCGGCGCAGACCGTGGTCTGGATGAGCCCGTTGACGATGTCGCCGTTGCCGTAGTTGACCGTGGCGTCCAGCCCGGTCACCTCGCCGTCGTGCACCTGGGTGGTGGAGCCGCTGCGCGTCACCGTCATCCCGACGGTCGCCTCGCCCGCACGGGTGATCGGCTGGGCGGAGCCGTCGTAGAGGTCGACCTCGCTGGGGTGCGCGGTGTCGGAGGTGTACTTCACCAGGCCGTAGTCGTTGTCGGGGAACGACGAGCCCGCGTTCGTACCGATCTCCGCGCCGCCCTGGGAGTCCGACCAGTTGGTGATCGCCTCCGTGCAGTGTCCGGCGGTCAGGAAGTACGGTTCGCCGTCCTTGACCACGTTGAAGCCCAGCGAGCAGCGCCCGCCGTTGCCCCAGATCGCGTCGCCGCCCGCGATGAACGGCTTGAACTCCCCGGCGGAACGCTTGAGCTCGGCCTTGCCGCCCAGCCCCTCGACCACCGAGCTGAGCCTCTGCCAGGCGTCGCCCCCGACCGTGCGGTCCGCGGTGACGACCACCTTGTTGCTGACGGGGTCGACGGCCCATGAGGTGCCGGGGATCGTGGCCTTGCCGGTCAGGGTCTGCCGGGCCGACTTCAGTTCGGCGAGCGAGTTCTGTACGACTCTCGCCGTGCCGCCCGCCTGCCGCACCTGCTCGGCGGCGGCCTCGTCGACCACGTTCATCACGAGGTGCTTCGACGAGGCGTCGTAGTACGCGCCCGCCGCGTCGGTGCCCAGGTCCTTGCCGAGACCGGTGGCCAGCTTTCCGGCCGCCACCGCGTCGAGCGTACGCGCGGTGAACTGCGGTACGTCTTCACTGGCGTTCGCACTCTGGAACGTCACTCCTGCCGCGACCAGTGCGACCACGGCCGACCCGGCCAGCACTGCGCGCTTCCTGGACATGCGTCGATGCTTCAACTTCGACCTCCTGTGGGGCCGCGCACGGATGATGTGGGGTCGCCCGTACGCGGAGGATGGGGCGCCCACTATTCCGACCGCCCAGATAGCACACAAGGCCGACTCCAGGACGCACACACGACAACACCGGTTCGGTCGTGCCACGTTCACTTACCGGCGGTCAGGCCTTGTCGATTCCTTCTGCGAACACCCGGTGCAACCGCCGGATCGGCAGCGGGTGAGGACTTGCCCTGTCCGGTATCGGCCCCTGCGGATCCGATTCCAGGCGCATCCCCGGTCCACCCGCACCTGCCCGTTGCCCCGGAGCCTCCCAGATTCTCCCCACGCGCCATCCCGGTTACGGCTCTGATGGGTCATCATCGGAAGGTGCGGGGAAAGCCGGGCACGTCGTGCCCGCAGGGATCACGAGGAGGCACGGAGTGCGCAGTCGGGTGCGCGCGGCCGACGGGCGGCAACTGGTGGTGGAGCGGTTGGGGGATCCTCGTGGCAGACCGGTCTTCCTGTTGCACGGGATGCCCGGCAGCAGGCTCGGTCCGGCGCCGCGCGGCATGGTGCTGTACCAGCGCAAGACACAGCTGATCACCTACGACCGGCCGGGATACGGCGACTCCGACCGGCTGCCGGGCAGAAGCGTCGCCGACGCCGTCCAGGACGTACGGGCCATCGCGGACCACATCGGACTCGACCGGTTCGCCGTGGTGGGCCGGTCCGGTGGTGCCTCGCACGCCCTGGCCTGCGCCGCGCTGATGCCCGAGCGGGTCACCCGTACCGCCGCCCTGGTCGGGCTGGCCCCCCGGGACGCCGAGGGCCTCGACTGGTTCAACGGGATGGCCGCCTCCAATGTGCTGGCGTACACCACGGCGACCGCCGACCCGGACGGGCTCGCGGAATCGTTCATCTCGCGGTCCGCGGTGATCAGGAATAATCCGGTCCGGCTCATCGACGATCTGCGCCGGGAGCTGACCGACTCCGACCGGATGGTGGTCAACGACGTCGGCGTCCGCACCATGCTGCTGCGCAACTACCGCGAGGGGCTGCGCACCTCGGCGTACGGCTGGATCGACGACGCACTCGCGTTCAGTCACCCGTGGGGATTCGACCCGGCCGACATCACCGGTCCGGTGCTGCTGTGGCACGGCGAGAAGGACGTGTTCTCACCGGTCGGGCACACCCGCTGGCTGGCGAGCCGCATCCCGGGCGCCACCGTCGTGGTGGAACCGGCGGCCGCGCACTTCGACGCGCTGCACGCACTCCCCCGGATCCTCAACTGGCTGCTGGACACGTCCGAGGGGTGAGCAGCGGACCCGGGAGCGTCCGGCCGTGGCCGGACGGCCCCCCCGCGGCCCCCCCCAGGCCGTGCAGGTAGGCCCGGTACCGGCGGCCGGACCCGGCGCTACCGGGGAGGGGGTGGTGGTGA